>NZ_JAKMRT010000004.1:0-125780 GCF_025772225.1 Campylobacter sp. IFREMER_LSEM_CL1097
GAGTTTTAGTAGATTATAATATAATATTAGGATGATGTTAAATAAGTTAGATTTTTTCTTAAAAGATAATAATATATTTCTAAGTGGTTCTGCTGGAGTTGGTAAATCATTCTTAACTACAGAACTTGTTAAATTATATAGAAAACAAGGTAGAATTGTTGTTGTATTAGGTTCTACTGGATTAAGTGCATTTAATATAGGAGGAGTTACTTTACATGGTTTTTTTGCCTTTAAAAGATGTCAAAATTATGATGAATTGTATTATGAAGATCGAAAACAAAGAAATAAGTTAGAAAAATTAAAAAGAATTTTAAAACAATGTGATTTATTAATTATTGATGAAATTTCTATGATAAGTGCATCTTTGATGGAAATGATTTATTATAGATTAACAAGAAGTGACTTTAGTGGTAAAATTTTATTAGTCGGTGATTTTTTTCAACTTCCACCTGTAATAAACTACAAAGAGAATCAAAACACTTTATTTCAAAATACTCTATATGCTTTTTCTTCTCAAGCTTGGAATGATTTAAAATTTGTCAATTTAAAGCTTAGTATTACTAAAAGAACTTTAGATAAACAATTTTATGAATATTTATTTTTTCTTAGAATTGGCAAAGTAAATCAAGAAATACTAAGTTTTTTTAAAAAAATGTTAATTTATCCAAAAGATTTGCTTGAGTATATGGACGAATATACCCTATTGTGTGCTACAAATAAAAAAGCTAATTGTATAAATGCTAAAAAATTAAATCTTTTGCAAGGTAAAGAAAAAATATTTAAATCAAGAATGGAAAAATTAGATTATACTTTAGATGATAAAATTTATGAGCAGTGGATTAAAGGATTAAATTCTTTAGAGGAGTTAAAATTAAAAATAGGTTCTAAGATTATTTTTTGTGTAAATAATAAAGAGGAAAATTATTACAATGGAGAACAAGGAATTATTTTAGATTTTATAAAAGATAAAGAGCAAGAATATATTCTGATAGAGAAAAATAATGGTGAAAGATTGAAATTAAAACCATATGAATATACCTTAGAAGAGTATGAGTTAGACAAAGATGAAAAACTAGAAGTTAAGATAAAAGCTAAATTTGTTCAATTTCCTATAAAACTAGCTTATGCTATAACAATCCATAAATCTCAAGGTATGAGTATAGATAAGCTTATATGTGATATTGATGGAATTTTTGAAAAAGGACAATTATATGTATGTTTATCAAGGGCCATTAATCCTTGTAATTTAAAAATCATATATAATTATAAAATGCCTTTTGAGGATTATTTTTTAAGAATTTTAAAAACCGATAAAGAAGTGAAAAAATTTTATTTACAAGAAAAATTTATAGATTTAGAAGAAGATGAGGAGATAATATGAAGTGGATTATAGTTTTGCTTTTAATGTTTTTTAATATCCATGCTAGTTCCTTGAGTATAGAAAATTTTAGAACTGATTTATATTCAAAGGTTGGAAACAATACTTTAAAAAAAATTGAAATGAATTTAGATTTTGAAGGAGAAAATTTAGATCAAAAGAAAATTATAGATGCTTTAAATACCATTGTATCTAGTTATTTTTATGAAGATTTGTTTACAGAAGTTGGTAAAAATAATTTTAAAGAAACCTTGCTTAAATTTAGTAATAAAAAATATAAAACTCAAATTAAAAATATTTATATTTTAAAAATTAATTCGGTAGCTAAGTTTGACTTGGAAGAATTTAAGCGTTTTATAAATGATTTGGAAAAAAAAGATGACAATACAATAAAAACTATCAAACAAAAGGAAATTCAAGATAATTCCAAAGTTGCAAAAAATACGGATCAAAATAATACTCAATCAAAAGATATAAATACCGATCAAATAAACAACAATGATAAAGATGATAATAAAAGTTTTAATCAAGATACTAACACAAGTAAAGAGGCTATGGATATGATTTTAAAAACCATGGAAAAAACTCAAATGCAAATGTTAGCTCCAAGTAAAGAACAACAAGATTTGTTTAATGAAATACCATTTTGATTATTGAATAATATCAAAATGGCTTGGGATTTTTGGTATAAAAATATTTTCGTTGATATTTTGATCAAATTTCTGATTATAAAAATAAATACTAACTAAGTTTCCTAACTCATCTTTATAAGAAATATTACTAAGATTATCATTTTTTAGTTTGATATTATATGTGATATTTTCGTATTTTGCTTCATAATTTTCATGAGATATTAATTTTGCATTTTTAAAAATTTCTTGAAGATTTGGTAAATTTTGCAATTGAGTATAAATAGCTTGTTCTAACTCAGGCTCTATGATAATAACTTCTTTGTGATTGATATAAATTTGTTTTTTATTTGGTTTAGTATAATTCCAAAAGGCTTTATTTTGAGTAATGATAAAATTTCCTTTATAATTTAGCGAAGAATTATTGCTTTGCACCTTTTGTTCAAAATCACTACTAAAATTTTTAAAATTTATATCAAAAGCAAAAATACTACAAACAAATAACATTAAAAATATAAAATATCTCATAATTATCCTTTAAAAATTTTGTAAATTATATAAAATTTATCCAAACAAAACTTTTTATATAGTTCTAATTAAATTCAAGGTATAATCTAGCATATATTTTTGTAATTAAAGGTAAAAAAATGTTTTCTAGTGTATTTAAAGCAATATTTGGCACAAAAAATGATCGAGAAGTAAAAAAATATTTAAAGAGGGTTGTGCAAATTAATGCTTTAGAATCAAAATACCAAAATTTAAGCGATGATGAATTAAAACAAGTATTTATAGAATTTAAAACACAAATTCAAAAAGAAGAACAAACTTTAGACCAAATACTGAATGATGTTTTTGCAATAGTTAGAGAAGTAGGAAAAAGAACTCTTAATATGCGCCATTTTGATGTGCAATTAATTGGTGGTATGGTTTTACATGATGGAAAAATTGCTGAAATGAAAACTGGGGAAGGTAAAACCTTGGTTGCAACTTTACCTGTTGTATTAAATGCTATGAGTGGTAAGGGTGTGCATGTGGTTACTGTAAATGATTATTTGGCTAAAAGAGATGCAGAGCAAATGAGTGCTATTTATAATTTTTTAGGTTTTAGTGTAGGTGTGATAGTTTCAGAACAAAATAGTGATGAGGCACATAAAAAAGCTTATGAGTGTGATATAACTTATGGTACAAATAATGAATTTGGCTTTGATTATTTACGCGATAACATGAAATTTTCAAAGCTTGAAAAAGTACAAAGAGAGCATAATTTTGTTATAGTTGATGAAGTAGATAGTATTTTAATAGATGAAGCAAGAACTCCGCTTATTATAAGTGGGCCTACAAATAGAACTTTAGACGGCTATGTTAAAGCAAATGAAGTAGCAAAACAAATGCAAAAAGGCCAAGTAGCTGTTACTCCTCAAGAATTGCCAAGTGGTGATTTTGTTGTTGATGAGAAAAATAGAACTATTATGATTACAGAGGCTGGAATTTCTAAGGCTGAAAAATTATTTGGAGTAGAAAATTTATATAGCTTAGATAATGCAATATTGGCCCATCAGCTTGATCAGGCTTTAAAAGCACATAATTTATTTGAAAAAGATGTGCATTATGTATTAAGAGATAAAGAAGTTGTAATTGTTGATGAATTCACGGGAAGATTAAGTGAAGGAAGACGCTTTAGTGATGGCTTGCACCAAGCATTAGAAGCTAAAGAAGGGGTAAAAATTCAGGAAGAAAGTCAAACTTTAGCAGATATTACTTTCCAAAATTATTTTAGAATGTACAAAAAGTTAGCAGGCATGACAGGTACTGCACAAACTGAGGCAACGGAATTTTCTCAAATTTATAATTTAGATGTAGTTTCTATACCTACAAATATACCAATTGCAAGAATAGATAAAGATGATTTGATTTATAAAACTCAAGAAGAAAAATTTAAAGCAGTTATTGAAGAGATAAAAAAAGCAAATGCAAAGGGTCAGCCAGTTTTAGTGGGAACTGCAAGTATTGAAAGAAGTGAAGTATTTCATAATATGCTTGTAAAAGAACGCATTCCTCATCATGTGCTTAATGCTAAAAATCACGAGCAAGAAGCTTTGATTATCCAAGATGCAGGTAAAAAAGGTGCAGTGACTATAGCTACTAATATGGCAGGTCGTGGGGTTGATATAAAAATAGATGATGAAATAAGAGCTTTAGGCGGGCTTTATATTATAGGAACTGAGCGTCATGAAAGCAGAAGAATAGACAATCAACTTCGTGGTCGTGCAGGGCGTCAAGGTGATCCTGGTGTAAGTAGATTTTACTTAAGTTTAGAGGATAATCTTTTGAGAATTTTTGGTGGTGATCGCATAAAAAATATCATGGAAAGATTAGGTATAGAAGAGGGCGAGCATATAGAAAGTCGTATTGTTACAAGAGCTGTTGAGAATGCGCAAAAAAAAGTTGAAAGCTTGCATTTTGAGAGCAGAAAACATTTGCTTGAATATGATGATGTGGCAAATGAACAAAGAAAGACTATTTATAATTATAGAAATGAATTGTTAGATGAAGAATTTGACTTGCAAGATAAAATTTTAAAAAATATTGCCGAGTATAGTAATCACTTAGTAAGCCAAATTTATCTAAATGCAGAACTTGAAGATGATGTTAAGCATTTTGAAAGCTTAAAGCAAAAAGTAAGTTATGAGTGTAATCTTGAGCTTAGCGAAGCTGATTTTAAAGATTTAGGTGTAATTGAAGCAGAAAATAAATTAAGTGAAATTTTAGAAAAAGCTTACAAAGATAAAATGAATATTATTGAAGATAAGGAAGCTAGAAGAATTGAAAGAATTCTATATCTTCAAATTTTGGATAATCTATGGAGAGAGCATTTATACCAAATGGATATTTTGAAAACTGGTATAGGTTTAAGAAGTTATAATCAAAAAGATCCTTTAGTAGAATACAAAAAAGAAAGTTATAATCTTTTCATGGAGCTTGTTGAGCGTGTTAAATTTGATAGTTTGAAATTATTATTTAATGTAGTTTTTACTCAAAAAGAAGCACAGAATTTTGAAGAAAAAAGCCATGAACAAAACGAGCAGTTTTTAGCTAGTACCACAGAAAGTGGTGTTGATGAAAATGGTGAAGCACAAATTACTAAAGTGCCTAGAAATTCACCTTGTCCTTGCGGTAGTGGTAAAAAATATAAAGAATGTCATGGTAAAAGTGGTCCTAAAAAGGGTATTTTAGCTTAAGGTTTGAAATGAATTTAGTTATAGTTGAAGATGATATAAATATGAGAAAATCACTCGAAATTGCTTTGAGTGAGTATGAAGAATTTGCTATAAAATCTTATAAATCAGCAACTGAAGCTTTAAAAAAACTAAATGATGATGTTGATTTGATTATTACAGATATTAATATGCCGGGTATGGATGGTATTGAATTTGTGCAAGCTTGTGAGAATAAATATGATTTTATTATTATTACAGGTAATGCAACGCTAAATCGTGCCATAGAAGCAGTAAGACTTGGAGTAAAAGATTTTCTAGTAAAACCATTTGATATTAATACTTTAGTAACTGCGATAAAACGCGCAAAAATAATTCAAGAAAAGACTTCTAAAAAAACAAACAAAAAGATTATCAAAAAAGAAGAAAATCAAGATTTTTATGGCACTTCTAAAGCTTTGGAAGATTGTTTAAAATTGGCTACTAAGGCTGCTAAGACAGATGCAAGTGTGCTTTTTTTTGGAGAAAGTGGGGTAGGTAAAGAAGTTTTTGCAAATTTTGTGCATAAAAATTCAAAAAGAGCACAAAAACCTTTTGTGGCTATTAATATGGCAGCAATTCCATCAAATTTGATAGAAAGTGAGCTTTTTGGTTTTGAAAAAGGTGCATTTACCGATGCTAATACTACTAAAATAGGGTTGTTTGAGCTTGCTAATGAAGGCACTTTGTTTTTAGATGAAATAGGTGAAATGCCTTATGAAATTCAAGCAAAATTATTAAGAGCCTTGCAAGAAAAAGAAATTACAAGATTAGGAAGTACTAAAAGTATAAAGATTGATGTAAGAATTATTAGTGCAACTAATGCTCATATAGAAAAAAAGATTACAGATAATGAATTCAGACAAGATTTATATTATAGGCTTAATACTATTCCTATTAATATACCACCACTAAGAGAGCGTCAAGAAGAAATTTTGCAAATTGCACAAAAGGTATTACTTGATACATGTAAAGAATACGATTTTAATGAAAAAACTTTAAGTCAAGAAGCACAAGGTGCTTTGCTAGCTTATGATTTTCCAGGTAATATTAGAGAATTGATTTCTATTATACAAAGAGCTTGTATTTTAAGTGAAAATGATGAGATTAGCGCTCAAGATTTATTTTTAGAAAGTAGAAAAAGTAAAGATATTAAAAATCTTGAAAAAGAATTGATTTTAGAAGCTTTAAAAAATTCGCAAGATATTGCAGAAGCAGCTAAGCTTATAGGGATGAGTGAAAAAATTTTTAGTGAAAAAATGAAAAAATACAATATTACTTAAAAAGGATGGATGATGAAAAAAATAGCCATTGTAGGTGCAACAGGAGCGGTTGGCGAAGAACTTTTAAATGTTTTAGATGAGCTTGATTTCCCGGTTGAAAGTATTTTACCATTAGCAAGCGCAAAAAGCGCAGGTAGTGAAGTAGAATTTAGAGGAAAAAGTTATAAAGTAAAAGAATTAACTCCAAATGTTTTTAAAGAAAATCCTGTAGATATTGCTTTTTTTAGTGCCGGAGGAAACATAAGTGCTGAGTATGCAAAATACGCAGTAGAGTGTGGTGCTGTAGTGATTGATAATACTAGTCATTTTAGAATGGATGAAAATGTTCCTTTGGTAGTTCCTGAATGCAATAGCGAAGATATTAAAGATTGGGAAAAAACAGGAATTATTGCTAATCCAAATTGCTCTACTATACAAATGGTGCATGTTTTAAAACCACTTGATGATGTATTTAATCTAAAAAGAGTAGATGTAAGTACTTATCAAGCAGCAAGTGGTGCAGGTAAAGAAGGTATGGAAGAATTAGTTCAAGGAATGCAAAGTTTTTTTGCTTTTAAATTAGATGAATTTGAGGCAAAAACTTTTCCATATACCTTAGCTTTAAATTTAATTCCTCAAATTGATGTTTTTAGTGAAAATGGCTACACTAAAGAAGAATTAAAAATGGTAAATGAAACGCAAAAAATATTGCATAAAAAACTTGAAATTTCAGCAACTTGCGTAAGAGTTCCTGTGCTTAGAAGTCATAGTGAAGCTATTACTATGCATTTTGAAAAAGATGTTGATGTTGCTAAGGTTAGAGAGATACTTTCTAAAGCACCAAGTGTTGTTGTGATTGATGATGTAGAAAATAAAAAATATCCTATGCCACTTTTTACAAGCGATACTAATGAAACTTATGTAGGAAGAATTAGACGCGATATTAATCATAAAAATATTTTACACTTATGGTGCGTGGCTGATCAAATTCGTGTAGGAGCTGCTACAAATGCAGTGCGTATTGCACAAAAATGGCTAGAGTTAGTTTAAAAGGAGAAGAATGCTAGAAAGATTTTTTGAGAATTTATTGGTTAAGAGTCGTTTAGTCACTATTTTGCCTGTAATTTTTGGCCTTATAGGAGCTTTTGTTTTATTTTTTATTGCAAGTTATGATGTGATTAAAGTTTTAAAATATGTATTTGAGTATTTTATGCTGCCTAATTCTACGGTAGATTTGCATGAAGACATTGTTGGTTTGATTATAGGGGCTGTAGATTTATATTTAATGGCTTTAGTTTTATTTATATTTTCTTTTGGAATTTATGAACTTTTTATTAGTGAAATAGAAGAATTTAAGCAAACTAAACAATCAAAAGTTTTAGAAGTGCACAGTTTAGATCAACTAAAAGATAAACTTGCAAAAGTTATTATTATGGTTTTAGTTGTAAATTTTTTCCAAAGAATTTTGCAAATGCAACTAAATACGGTTTTGGATATGACCTATCTTGCAGGTTCTATTTTAGCTCTTTGTATAGGACTTTATTTTTTACACAAAAGTGATCATTAAAATAAGGAATAAAAATGATTTTTATTGATGCATGTTTTAAAAAGTCAACCTCTTATACTCCAGTTTGGATGATGCGCCAAGCAGGAAGATATTTACCTGAATATATGCAGGTTAGAGCAAGTGCTGGAGATTTTTTATCACTTTGTAAAGATTATAAAAAAGCGAGTGAAGTTACCTTACAACCAGTAGATATTTTGGGTGTTGATGCAGCTATTATTTTTTCAGATATTTTAGTAGTACCTTTAGAAATGGGTATGGATTTAAAATTTGAAAAAGGCGAGGGCCCTATATTTTCAAATCCTATTAAAACAAAAGAAGAATTAGAAAGATTAGATGTTGAAAAAAGCATTAAAAATCTTTCTTATGTTTATGATGCACTAGCATTTACTAGAGAAAAACTTACACAAGATAAAGCTTTGATTGGTTTTTGTGGAAGTCCTTGGACTATTGCTACTTATATGATAGAGGGTGGTAGTAGTAAAAATTATGCAAAGTGTAAAAAAATAGTCTATCAAAATCCTGAATTTTTACATCAAATTTTATCTAAACTTACTTTTGTTTTAAAGTATTATATTCAAGAGCAAATTAGAGCAGGTGCTAATGCTATACAGATATTTGATAGTTGGGCAAGTGCTTTAGAAAAAGAAATGTTTTTTGAGTTTTCTTTTAAATATATGCTTGAAATTGCTGATTTTATAAAGGAAAAATATCCGCATATTCCTGTGATTTTATTTCCTAAAGGGGTAAGTGGGTTCTTAGATGATATAAATGGAAATTTTGATGTCTTTGGAGTAGATTGGAGTACCCCTTTAGAGTTGGCTAAGGAAAAACTAGGCGCTAAATATACTTTGCAGGGTAATATGGAGCCTTGCAGACTCTATGATAAAAAAGCTATTGAACAAGGTGTGGATAAAATTTTAAATATTATGCAAGATAGTGCACATATTTTTAATCTCGGACATGGAATTTTACCTGATATTCCTGTTGATAATGCTAAATATTTTATCAAGCTAGTTCAAGAGAAATCTAAAAAGTGAGTAAAATAACTTTTGGGCCTATAAGTTCAAGAAGATTTGGACTTTCATTGGGAATTGATTTAAGTCCAAATCAAAAACAATGTAATTTTGACTGCGTTTATTGTGAATTACAAGCTGCAAAACCTTTGGAAAAATCTTTAATTTATCCTAAAATAAAAAATATTATCGATGAAGTACAAAGTGTATTGAAAAGTAATGTGCAATTTGACTTTTTAACATTAACTGCAAATGGTGAGCCTACTTTATATCCTCATTTAAAAGAATTAGTTTATGAGTTAAATAAAATAAAACAAGATAAAAAACTCTTAATCCTAAGCAATGGTAGTGGAGTTTTAAATTCGGATATTTTTGATGCTTTAATGTATATTGATGTAGTTAAATTTAGTCTTGATAGTGCAATGGAAAAAACTTTTTATAGAGTTGATAGGGCTTTAAAGCAAATAAAACTTGAAACAATGATAGAACAAATGATCGCCTTTAGAGAGAAATTTTTGGGTGAGCTTGTTATGGAAGTTTTAATTGTCAAGGGATTGAATGATAACAAAGATGAGATGTTGGCTTTAAATGAAGCATTTGACAAGATAAGACCATCAAGAGTGGATTTTAGCACTATAGATAGACCGCCTGCGTATCCTGTTAAAGGTATATCTTTGGAAAAGTTGGAAGAATTAAGTATGTATATTACTAGTGTGCCTGTTGTGCTTGCTAAACATTATTACAAAGGTGAAAAAATTGATTTTAATATCCAAGAGCTCTTGAAGATGCTGCAGCTTAGAGCACAAAGTGAATTTGACATAGAAAACAAATTTAGTCAGCATAGTAAAGATATATTAGAAAAATTAATTAAAGAACGAAAAATTGTTGTAGAAAATTTAGCAGGAGTAAAATTTTACAAAAAAGCGTAATTTTTTATAAAAAATCTTGACAAAAAAGTTTTTTTCTTATATAATGTCATTTCTTATTTATTGATGTTCCGGATTAGCTCAGCGGTAGAGTAGTCGGCTGTTAACCGATTGGTCGTAGGTTCGAATCCTACATCCGGAGCCACTTCATAAAGTTAACCTCATGTATATTTTATAATAATCTAATTTGTAATTTATAATTATATTTTTTGATAGTTAATTAGTATTTTCTTATTTTATGAAAATACTAATTTTTAATATCAAAAGTAAAAAATTTACTTTCAAAATTATTCCCTACTTTTTCATATTGAAACATAGCAGGTTCTAAATTTTGAACTTCATGATATAATAGTCCTAGTGCAAGTCTTGCTTCTAAGGTTTCTTCATTTTCTAATTTTGCAAGCTCTAGTAAAGCTATGGCTGAATTTGGATTATTAGAACCTATCGCTGCTACTGCGGCTAAAAATAAAGTTTGTGCATCTTTGATTTTATAATCATCTATTAAGATATTGTAAAGCGTATATGCTTCTTGATATTCTTTAGCAAAAATATCAACATAAGCTAGAGCAAAAATCAGCCCGATGGAATTTTTATTACTCATAGCAAGTCTTTTTTTTATGTCATTTCTAACATGATTTAATAAGCCTGTAATTTGCATAAGTGTCACATAGCTGTCTTTAACTATACCAGCTCCACCAAATAAAGAATTATAATCAAGCTTGGTTGTTAAAAAATACATTTGTGCTTGTTTGGCATACTCTTTAATATCAAGATTTGTGTTTTTAGAATTAAAATATAAAATATTGCTAATAATATCCTCACCGAGCAAATCTTTTAATTCTTTTATTTTTTGATTTCTTAAAATTTCAAGATTATTGCCATTAGCAGCTACTATAGCAAACATTAGTTCTAAAGGAGTATTTTTGCTATTTGAAAGGTTGTCTAAATAAGGAATCATAGCAGTAAAGTCACTTTTAACTAGATGTAGTAAATATTTATAGATATTATGATTTTGATCGATATTATTATCTACTTGTAAATTTTCCAAAAGTTCATTAGCAAGTTTGGTATAATCTTTTTTTACTAAATCCATGCAATATATGGCAAAAATACCTGCAATATAATTTTTTGGATTTAAATGATAAGCAGTTGAAAAATGTTTATATGCATTATTATAATCTTGCAGTTGTGCATAAGTTAAAGCAAGATTGTAATGAATTACATCGTGAGCATGATAAATTTCACTTAAATTTTTAAATTCTTGATTTGCTTCTCTTAGATGAAAATTAAAAGCTAGATTGATAGCATGAGATAATTCCACATTAACGCCTGATAAAGCTTTGCTTTTAACAAGCAATTCATTTTCATACTCATACCCTTGTATGAAATTTCCCAAATCAGCTTTTGTGATGAGTTCCATGCTTTGTTTTATATCAAAAACGCGATAAGGTGAAAAATAAAAAAGTAAATCATAAATTTGTTGTTTTCCTGTGATTAAACTTTTGGCAAAATGTTGCTGCGCTATATCAATATTTGAAAAATTTCTTTTTAGTCTTGTTTTTATGTTATAGTATTTTGAGCCAATAGCTCTATCTTTTACATATAAAGTTTTTAAAATTTGTGCACCATTGTCAAATTGACCTGTTTTTAATTCTACTAAAGCTAGAGCCATTTTGCTTCTTATGGCTTGATTTTCTATTTTTGATGCTTTTTCAAGATATTCTTTAGCTTTTTTATATTCTCCCAGTTTTGCATATAATAAACCTAAGGGTAAGCTTGCTTCATAATCTTGTTGCTTTTGCAGAAGATTAATGGCGTTTTGATCAGATTTTAATAATGCGTAAATTTTTGCCCCAAGGTAATAAGACTCTCCTTGATAGCTGTTGATATTACTTGAACGCATGAACATTTGTAAAGCCTCTGGATAAAATCCTTGATAGTAATTAATTAATCCTAGATAATAATCATACAAAGAAGATTTAGAATCTTGTGGTAAATGTACTCTTGCTAAATCAAGATAATATTTAAATTTCTCTTTATCGCCCAGATTAAAATAACACACAGCTATATTAATAGCTGCTGCAACTTTGTGTTCTTCTAATTCTAAAGATTGTTTGAAATTCTCAACAGCACTAATATAATCTTTTTGTTTCATTTGAGCTACACCAAGATTATAACTTGATAAAGATTGATTGAAAATATTAATATTATTATAAAGCTCTAAAGCACTTTCTATATCACCTTTTTCATATAATAAATTTGCCTTTTGTACTACAAGATCTAAAGCAGATTGTTTCACCTTTGTGATACTTGTACTAACATTATCTTCTAAAATTGGATTATTTGTGATTACTTTTTTATCTTCCTTAAAAACAAGAAGTAAAACTAAAATAATAAATAAAATTAGAGCAAGAGCACCAAGTGTTGAAATCAAAATAAGAAATTTTTTATCAAAAAGCTTTTTCTTTTCTTCAGGTTGTGATGCTTGAGGTTCTTCCTCTACTCTTTGAAAAGTACTTTCTTCTTCCTCTAATTCAGGAGGTATTGTGCCAGGAGGGATAGTTTGTTCTTCCACTCCTGGATTTTCATCAATCTCTGAAAAAGCTTTTTCTTGATTATCTTGTTCTTTAGGTGTTACTTCTTCGGCCATGTTTTCTCTTAAAAGTATTTTCTTAATGCATCAGGAATTCTTATATTTCCATCTTTTTCTTGATAATTTTCCATAATAGCTACTAAGGTTCTACCAACAGCTAGCGAAGAACCATTAAGTGTGTGAACTAATTCATTTTTGCCCTTATCGTTTTTAAAACGGATCTTTGCGCGTCTTGCTTGAAAATCTTTACAATTTGACACAGAGCTAATTTCACGGTATTTGTTTTGCGATGGAAGCCATACTTCTAAGTCTACTGTTTTCGCAGCAGAAAAGCCCAAATCTCCCGTGCAAAGCATTAAATGCCTATGTGCTAGACCCAAAGAGCTTAGTAAATCACTAGCGCAATTTAACATTTCTTCAAACATCAATTCACTTTGATCAGGCTTACATATACTAACAAGCTCTACTTTTTCAAATTGATGTTGCCTTATAATACCTCTTGTATCTCTACCCGCGCTTCCTGCTTCTTGTCTAAAACAAGCACTATAGCAGGTCATTTTTAAGGGTAGTTCTTCTTGAGTTAAAATTTCATTAGAATAAAGATTAGTTACAGGAATTTCAGAAGTTGAGATGAGATATAAATCATCATTTTCTACCTTATACATATCATCTTTAAATTTAGGAAGCTGTCCTGTGCCATACATGGTTGCGCTATTTACTAAAAATGGTACATTGACTAGCTCAAAACCTCTACTTCTATTAAAATCAATCATATAATTTACCAAGGCTCTACTTAGTAAAGCTCCTTCATTTTTAAGCACACAGAAACGACTTTGTGAGATTTTAACCCCTCTTGTAAAATCAAGCCAGTTTAATTTTTCTCCTAAATCATGATGTTCTTTGATTTCAAAATCAAAACTAGGAGGTGTTAGAACTTTTTTTAATTCTACATTTTCATCTTCATCTTCTCCAAAAGGTACGCAATCATCAGGGGTATTTGGTATTGCTAGGGCAATTTGTTCTAGTTTTTCTTCTAGCGTGCTAACGATTTTTGACTGAGTATTGATTTTTTCTTTATTTTGGCTTAGTTGTGCTTTTAAGCTTTCTTTATCTTGTGCTGTTGCAAGCTCTTTACTAAATTTATTTTGAAAAGCTTGAAATTCTTCCAAAAGTGCTTTTTCTTTTTTTAAATTTATAAATAAGTCGCTAAGTTCTTTGAGTAAATTTTCATCTACTTTTTTAGCTTTTAGTTTTTGCGCAATTTCATCAAAATTATTTTGCAAAAGTTTTAAATCTAACATTCTAACTCCTTTTATAGTCCTATTTTAGCATAAATTTTTTCCATTGTTTCTCGGGCTTGTTTTTTTGCTTTGCTTGCTCCAAATTCTAAAATCTCATCGATTTTAGAAGGATTAGCTAGTAATTTTTCATATTCTTCCTTAGCCGAGGCAAAATACTCACTAATGATTTCATTTAAATACATTTTAAAATGCCCATAACCTTCGCCACCTTTTTCATAACGACTTTTTAAAGTTTCTTGTTTTGTTTTGTCTAAAAACAATTTTGCGATTTTAAATACATTACAATTTTGCCAATCTTTTGGATCTTCTAAAGCCGTACTATCTGTAACAATAGAAGAAATTTGTTTTTTAATAGCTTTTGGTGTATTAAAAATATCGATTGTGTTTTGATAAGACTTGCTCATTTTAGCTCCATCAGTACCAGGCACTACTGCAACTTCATCATTAACTTTAGCTTGAGGTAGGGTAAAAATTTCACCCCATTCATTATTTACTTTTAAAGCTATATCTCTTGCTATTTCAACATGTTGAATTTGATCTTTACCTACAGGAACTACTTGAGCATTAAAAAGTAAAATATCTGCAGCCATTAAAACAGGGTAAGAAAAAAGCCCATGGTTGGCATTTAAACCTTTGGCAATTTTATCTTTATAGCTATGTGCTCTTTCTAAAAGTCCCATTGGGGTAAATTGAGAAAGAATCCAATAAAGCTCCATCACTTCTTTTACATCACTTTGTAACCAAAATACGCTTTTTTGTGGATCAATTCCTAAACTTAAAAAAGCTGCCGCAGCTTTGAGTGAATTTTGTTTAAGTTTTTCTCCATTAAAATTTGAAGTCATAGCATGATAGTTTGCTATAAACATATACATTTGATTTTCTTCTTGCATATTTAGCATTTGTTTTATAGAGCCAAAATAATTTCCTATATGTAAATCCCCACTTGGCTGTAATCCTGTAATAATTCTCATTTTACCTCTTTTTTGATTTCTTTAATTATTTCTTGGATATTTTTGTTTTCAATGTTTATAATGATATTTGCTTTTTTTTCATATTTTTTAATTCTTTGATCAAATAGTATTTTAGCATTGTTTGTGTTTGAAAATAAGGGTCTTGCGGCCAATTCTTCTTTATTTAGTCTTTGCAAGAGATAATCAAAACTTGCTTTTAAGTAAACGATAGTACCAATATTTTTTAATTTTTTTTGTTCTATGAAGCCACCACCGCTTGCAATAGAACAATTTTGCACATAAGTTAAAAACGAAACAAGTTTTTTTTCTTCTTTGCGAAATTTTTTTTCTCCATATGTTTTAAAAAATTCACTAATTTCAAGATTAAATTTTTCTTTGATTAAAACATCTGTATCTAAAAAGAATTTATCATATTTTTTTGCATAAGCCCTTGCTATAGTTGTTTTACCACAGCCCATAAATCCTACAAAAAGGAGGTTAGTTTTCTTGCTCATCTTTGCTACCTTTTTTTCTTGAAGCTAAAATTAAAGGTACACCTTCAAAGTTAAATTGTTTTCTAATTTGATTTTGTAAATATCGTTTATAACTAAAATGTAAAGCTTTTGGTCTATTCATAATTAGAGCTATTTTTGGAGGTGCTAAGTCGTATTGAACCGCATAATAAATTTTCACTAATTTACCATAATCATGTGGTAGCGGGTGGGCTCTTGTGGCTTCTTCTACCAAAGCATTTAATTTTGCTGTTGGAATTTTTTGGGTGAAATTTGCAAAAACTTCTAAAATTTTATCCAAAAGCACATGTATTCTTTTTCCACTTAAAGCTGATACGCTTACAACGGGTGCATAAGCTAGGAATTTAAAACGATCTAGTTTTAATTCTTTTAAAGTTTTATCAAAATCAAGTTCGCTTTTATCCCATTTATTAAGTACAATAATCACACCTAAACAATGTTTAGCAGCAAGCCCTGCGATACGCTCATCAAGTTCGTTAAAACCTTCAGCTGCGTCAAGTACTAAAAGTGCAATTTGAGCATTGGCTAGGGCATATTCAGTTCTATTAAGTGCATAACGCTCTAAACCCTGTATTTTCCCGCGTTTTCTAATACCTGCGGTGTCTACAAATTCGATGATTTTATCTTTATGCATAATGCTTTCATTAACAGGATCAATTGTAGTGCCTGCTATATCGCTTACCACGCTACGTTCTTCTTTTACTAAAGCATTTAAAAGACTTGATTTTCCTACATTAACCCTGCCGATAATTCCCACTTTAATATGATTTTCATTAATAGTTTTTAGCTTAAAATCTCCGCTATTTTCATCAAAATTTTCTAAATAACTTTCAAAGTCTTCTTCTTCATCTGTATTTAAATAACTTTCATCTAAAAACTTACTAGCCCACATACAAAGCTCATCAATGCCTATATTATGCGTTACAGAGATATTAAAAACTTCTTTTACTCCAAAATTAGAAAATTCCCAAGATCTTTCCTCGTCTTTTTTGTTATCGACTTTATTGATTACTAAAGCTATGGGTTTGTTAAGTTTTTTCATTTCATAAAAAAAAGCTTTATCTTCATCATCAGGTAAAAATTTTCCATCCACCATATAAAAGATAATATCACTATTTTTAGCAGCTTTAAGCGAATTTGCTTTGACATTTTTAAAAAGCTCATTACTCTCATCAAGCCCGCCGCTATCTATCAACAAAGCTTTTTTGCCATCAATTTCTACTTCTATTTTATTGGTATCTCTTGTAGTTCCACTTATGTCACTAGTTATTGCAATGCGCTTTCTTGCAAGTCTATTAAAAAGACTTGATTTGCCAACATTTGGTTTTCCTATTAAAATAATACTTTGCATTAATACTCATTTTTTAAATTTTTATTTGTGATTATATAAAAATTGCCTTAAAATTAAGCAAAAAAGACTAAAATAACAGGAATTTTATATGGAATTTATATGTTAAGAATAGTTAAAAAGAATTTAGGTATATATTTTATGATTATTGCTTCTATAGAATTTGCATTTGTAGGTGCTTGTGCAAAAATTCTTAGTGAAGAATTATCGTCGATTGAAATTATGTTTTTTAGAAATATTATAGGCACAGCTTTTATGCTTTATGCGCTTTCAAAATTAAATTTTCATAAAAGTGGCGGACATCTTGGACTGCTTATTTTTAGAGGTATTATAGGAACGATCGCTTTATATCTTTTCTTTTATAATGTTTCTAATATTTCATTAGGTGGAGCTTTTGCTTTTCAAAAAACAGCGCCTATTTTTATAGCTTTGATTGCTTTTTTGTTTTTTAAAGAAAGTTTAGAATTAAAAGCTTGTTTTGGGATTTTGATTGCTTTTATAGGAGTATTATTAATCTGTCAGCCTTTTGCAGATAGCACTACGCATTCAGGTTTTGATTTAAAAAATAGTATTTTAGGAATTTTAAGCGGTTTTTGTGCAGCCTTGGCGCTAACTAGCGTAAGAGAGCTTAGAAAATCATACCCAGCGCCATTTATAGCTTTATCTTTTGTTTTAATTGGTACTCTTATGCCTTTAATGTCTATGATTGTAGGTTCTTTTTATGAAATAAAAGAGCTTGATTTTTTAATTGCTCCTTTTGTTATGCCTAGTCTTAAAGCTTGGATTTTTATTGTTTTGATGGGAATTTTTGGAGCAATGTATCAAATTCATGTTACTAAAGCTTATGGAGTAGCAAAAAAGGCAGGAGTTGTCGCAGGAGTTAGCTATATAGATGTAGTTTTTACTTTATTTTTGGGCATATTATTAGGAGATGAATTTCCTAGCTTAATGGTTTTTATAGGAATTTTTAGCATTATTTTAGGAGGAATTATTTTGGTTAGTAAGCAAACAAAAGGAAAGAAAAATGGAAAATAAAACAGATTTAATTTATGGTTTAGAAGATAGACCACCTTTTGCTAAGGCATTTTTTGCTGCATTAGTGCATTTAATGGCTATGTTTGTTGCTGTGATTACACCTGCTTTATTAATTTGCAAAGGACTTGGGATAGATGATACTAATACGGCTAGAATTATTTGTATGTCGCTTTTTGCTTCAGGCGTTGCTTCGCTTTTGCAGATTAAAACTTGGGGTCCTATAGGGAGTGGACTTTTATCTATTCAAGGGACTAGTTTTAATTTTGTTGCACCTATTATTTTAGGTGGGCTTGTTTTAAAAAATAATGGTTTATCGCAAGAAGCAATGCTTGGAGCCATTTTTGGCACTTTAATGCTTTGTTCTACTACTGAAATGATTATTTCTCAAATTTTACCTTTTATTAGAAGAGTGATTTCGCCTTTGGTTTCAGGTATAGTTGTGATGATTATAGGTCTTAGTTTGATTAATGTTGGCCTTGTGAGTGCAGGAGGTGGATTTGCGGCTAAGGTAAGTGGTGAATTTGGTTCTTTGCAAAATTTATTATTAGCTGGAGTTGTGATTTTAAGTATTATTGTTTTAAATCGTTTTAATAATGCCTATATAAGAATTTCTTCTTTGTTTATAGCTATGATAATAGGGCTTTTAGTAGCTATGACTTTTGAAAATTTTAGTTTTAATTTTAATGAAAATTTACCTTTAGTGTTTTTACCCGATCCTTTACATTATGGTTTGAGTATTGATTATAATCTTATTTTACCTTTGATTTTAGTTTTTATGGTAACTTCTTTAGAAACTATCGGCGATATTAGTGCTACTAGTGAAGTTTCAAATCAGCCAGTTAAAGGCGAACTTTATGCAAAAAGATTAAAAGGTGGGGTTTTGGCTAATGGTTTTAATTCCTTTGTTTCAGCCTTTTTTAATACTTTTCCAAATTCATGTTTTGGGCAAAATAATGGCGTTATAGCTTTAACAGGTGTTGCAAGTCGATATGTTGGATTTATTGTAGCTTTTATGTTGATGATTTTGGGTTTATTTCCTATTGTGGCTGATATTACTTTACAAATTCCAGAGCCTATTTTAGGTGGAGCAACTTTAGTAATGTTTGGTACTATAGCTGCAACGGGAGTTAGGATTATTTCTAAGGAAAATCTAAATCGTCGTTCTATTATCATCATAGCTATGAGTTTGGGTATAGGGCTTGGAGTTTCTAATAATCCTGATATTTTAGAATTTATGCCAATGTGGTTTAAAACTTTATTTTCTTCAGGGATTGCAGCAGGTGGGATTACGGCTATTATTTTAAATTGCGTTTTTCCGCTTGAAGAAAATGAAAAAAATAAAGTAAAATAATAAAAATAAGGAAAAATAATGAAAAAAATGATACTAATAGCAGGTCCTTGTGTAATAGAAAATGAAGAACTTGTTTTTAAAGTTGCACAAGAGCTTGAATGCTTTTTAAAAGATGATAGAATTGATTTTTATTTTAAATCAAGTTTTGATAAAGCAAATAGAACTAGTATTAATAGTTTTAGAGGACCAGGTCTTGAAAAAGGCTTGGAAATTTTGCAAAAAGTGAAAGATAAATTTGGCATGCAAATTCTTACTGATATTCATGAGAGTTCTCAAGCGAGTGTTGCGGCTGAGGTTGTAGATGTTTTACAAATTCCAGCCTTTTTATGCAGGCAAACTGATTTATTAGTGGCTGCTGCTAAAACAAAAGCCAAGGTAAATGTAAAAAAAGGGCAATTTTTAAATCCTGAGGATATTAAATACAGTGTAGCTAAAATTTTACAAACTAGAGGCATTAATGAAGAAGGTTTTGAAATAGCCAAAGAAAATGGAGTTTTTGTAGCTGAGAGAGGTTCGAGTTTTGGCTATGGAAATTTGGTCGTAGATATGAGAAGTTTGGTTGTCATGAGAAAATATGCTCCAGTTATTTTTGATGCTACTCATAGTGTGCAAATGCCAGGAGCAAATGGTGGAAGTAGTGGAGGCAAAAGTGAATTTGTAGAGCCATTAGCAAGAGCTGCTGCTAGTGTAGGCGTAGATGGATTTTTCTTTGAAACGCACATTGATCCTTGCAAAGCTTTATGCGATGGACCAAATATGCTTGATCTTTCAAGACTTAAAAACTGCGTAAATACGCTTTTAAAAATTCAAGAAATCATTTAAAAAAGGAAAATTATGAAGATAATAGAGGGAAATTTAAGTTTAAAAGGTGATGAGAAAATTGCGATTATCAATGCAAGATTTAATCATATCATCACAGATCGTTTAGTTGAAGGTGCTAAAGATGCTTTTTTAAGACATGGAGGCAAGGAAGAAAACTTAAGTCTTATCTTAGTGCCAGGTGCTTTTGAAATTCCTTTTGCATTAAAACAAGCTTGTGAGAGTAAAAAATTTGATGGAATTTGTTGTGTTGGAGCAGTAATTCGTGGAAGTACACCACATTTTGATTATGTAGCAGCTGAAACTACTAAAGGTATAGCAAGTGTAGGGCTTGGAGCTAATGTGCCTGTGAGTTTTGGAGTTTTAACAACTGATACCTTAGAGCAAGCCATAGAAAGAGCAGGTAGTAAAGCAGGTAATAAGGGCTTTGAAGCTATGCTTACTGTGGTTGAAATGCTTAATTTAATCCAAAAAATTAAGGCTTAAAATGGCTACTAGACACCAAGTAAGACAAAGTATAGTTTCTTTGCTTTATGCAGCACAGTTAAATCAAGAAAATAAAGATTTTATCAATGAATTTTTAGATGAGAAAAAAATTCGCAATGACCAAAGAAAATTCACTCTAGATTTATATAATGGTATCAATGAGCAACTTACTTTGCTTGATGAGAAAATTAATGAGTGTTTGAAAGAGCACAAATTAGATGGAGTAGCTAGTATAGAAAAGGCCATTTTGCGTTTAGGTGCTTATGAGATTTTATTTACTTCTACACAAAAAGCGATTATCATTAACGAGGCTATAGAGCTTGCAAAAGAAATGGCAGGAGATAATGCTCCTAAATTTATCAACGGGGTGTTGGATAAAATCAACAAGGAAAAGCAATGAAACTTTGTGTGGCTTTTGATGTGTCAAGTTATGATGAGTGTATTAGTTTGGCTAAAGAATTAAAAGGTTTAGATCTTTGGGTTAAAATAGGACTTAGATCATATTTAAGAGATGGAGTAAAGCTTTTAGAGGCGATTAAAAAAGTGGATGATTTTAAAATCTTTTTAGATTTAAAGCTTTATGATATACCAAATACCATGGCAGATGCTTGTGAAGAGCTTGCTAAGCTTGATGTGGATATGTTTAATATCCACGCAAGTGCAGGTAAAAGTGCTATGTGCATGATTATGGAGCGTTTAAGTGTTTTGAGCAAAAGACCTTTGGTGCTTGCTGTATCTGCTTTAACTAGTTTTGATGAGCAAGAATTTTTTAGTATATACAAACAAGATATCAAGCAAGCTGTTAAGGAATTTTCTAAAATTAGCTATGAAAGCGGTCTTGATGGTATGGTTTGTTCGGTATATGAGAGCTTATTGATTAAAGAAAATACAAATACAAATTTTATTACACTAACTCCTGGAATTCGTCCTTTTGAAGAAAATTTAGATGATCAAAAAAGAGTAGCTGATATACAGTGTGCTAAGGATAATCTGTCAGATTTTATCGTGGTTGGAAGACCTATTTATAAGGCAAAAGAACCTAGAATGGTTTGTGAGAATATATTAGAGCATTTAAAATAAGCCTAGAGGCTTATTTTAAATAAATTTTCATTTTCTTATTTTCTAAAATAATTCCATCATCATCACTAATAATTTGAAATTCTCCATTAAAATATCTTAAGAAGTCGTTTTCAAATTTCATAGATTCTTGATCGCAAAGCATTTTTGTCGAAGCAAGATTATCTTCTATTTTGATACTACTTCCTTGATCTTTATAGTTTCCAAAAAATCTATTACATCCTGATACACCAAAAACTCTTTTATCTTTATTATCAAAACTAATGCTTGCTTTAGTATTTTGAGGAAGTTCATGATTTTTTCCATTAGCTTCATAAGAACTTATAGTAAATTCTTTATTTTGTAAATCATCAACACTTAAATTTGCCACAGAACACCCACTAAAAATAGCTAAGCTCGCTATACTTAATGTGATTATTTTTTTCATTTTTATACTCCTTTGATTTATACATGAAAATGTTTTAATTCATCCTCTAAATTTTGACAAACTATATTTAACTCATGAGCAACATCTAATAAAATTTTTGAAATTTCTTCATTTTTATCACTTAATTTTACCGTTTCTTGCATTTTATCAAGCAAAGATTGCAAAGTTTCTTGTGTGCTTGAAATTTTTTGCATGCAAGCATTTGCTAAATCTCTTGCATTTTCATTGCAAACTTTTACTTCATTGGTTCCTTCTACAAGTTCTTTTGCATCTTGATTTAAAGAGTTAATTTCGTTAGCATTGTGTTTTAACTCTTTAGAAACTTCATTGATACTATCTACCAATTGTTTGGTTACGATGGCAATATTTTTTAAAAATTCTTCTGAATTTTGAGCAAGATTTCTTACATCTTCAGCAATAACTGAAAAGCCACGACCAAATTCTCCAGCACGCGCAGCTTCAATACCTGCATTTAAAGATAATAGATTGGTTTTATCAGCAATTTCTCCCATCATGTCAGAAGCTTTTTTAATCTCTTCTGCTTGTTTTTCCATAACTTCTACTTTTTGAGACAATATATCTTCATTTTCAGCTACAACTTTTACCTTATCTACTACTTGATTTAATGAGTCAAGCATAGTGTTTAAAACTTCAAAAGATTTTGTATTGGCTTTATTTGCGTTATTTGAAAGTTCAGCAAGATCTTGTAATTCTGTATGAATTTGCTCACTTAAATGATAAGATTCATCAGTTTTTGTATGACCTTCTTTAGTTCTATTTGCTAGATCAAGTGCATTAGCATTTAAAAGTTTAGATTGTTTATCTACCATTTGAGAATTTTCATTAGTAGAAATCACTGTATTTTGAATTTTTTCAATAAATTGGTTGATGTAGGTGCAAGCTTTACCTATTTCATCGGTGCTTTTTATATTAATTCTTGCGCGTAAATCTCCATC
This sequence comes from Campylobacter sp. IFREMER_LSEM_CL1097, assembly GCF_025772225.1. Classification (NCBI taxonomy): domain Bacteria; kingdom Pseudomonadati; phylum Campylobacterota; class Epsilonproteobacteria; order Campylobacterales; family Campylobacteraceae; genus Campylobacter; species Campylobacter sp. IFREMER_LSEM_CL1097. The sequence continues at coordinate 22,906 of NZ_JAKMRT010000004.1, forward strand.
GCCGCTAGCTAGTTCTTTGGCATGTTTTAAAAGATCTAAAACAGGATTACCTACAACTATTTTTAAAATATAAAGTACAGCAAAAACGGTAAAAAGTAAAGCAACACTAAAGATTATAATATAGGTTCTAGCTGAACTTGCCAAATCATCATCTACATGTTTTAAATCATTGTACATATCCATAACACCCAAAACATCACCTTCTTTAGCATTAGCATGACAAGCAAGACAACCTTTATTGGCGATAAGTGGGCGTATAAGTCTTAGATAATGTCCTTGTTCGTTATTGATTTCAACGGCTTTAATTTCTGGCTTGTTAAATTGCTCGTTGATAATACTCTCATCACTTTTTGTAAAATGTTGTATTTCAAAGAGCTCAACTGTGCTTTTTGAAGGATAAATTTTAATATCTTTTATACCTTCTATTTCACCAGCATCTTTTATAGCTTGTTCTATAATAGCAGGATCGCCCAAATTCATTGCCATTCTTAATGTTTGAAAAACAGAAGTACTTAAAGTATCTAAATGTGTACGGCTGATTCTATCTGTAGTTTGTTGAGAATCTTTTTGTAAGATAATCTGCATGATAATAAAACTAATTAGCAATGTAGAAATCATTGCTAAAGATATTTTTGCACCTATGCTTTTAAACATTTAAAACTCCTTTTATTAGTGTAAAAAGTGTCTTATGCCGCTAAAGTATAATGCGATACCATACTCATTAGCAGCTTGAATAATATCCTCATCTCTTATGCTTCCACCTGGCTCAATGATGGCTTTTACTCCTATTTTGCTAGCTTCATCTATACTATCTCTAAATGGAAAGAAAGCTTCACTTGCTAAAACACAACCATTTAGATCAAGCCCCATTTCCTTGGCTTTATTAATAGCTGCTTTAGCTGCATCGATACGACTTGTCATACCCATACCAATGGCTACCATAGCTCCATTTTTTACATAAACTACATTGTTTGATTTAGTAAATGCAGCAATTTTCATAGCTATTTCAAGATCTTTTAATTCTTGTTCATTAGCTTTTCTTTCGCTTTTTAAAATCGCATTTTTTAATTCATCTTCTTTAACTTCATCACTATCTTGATATACAAAACCACCATCTATGTGCTTAAAATCATATTTATCATAAGCTCTAGTTAAAAATGGCGCTTTTTGTGTAAAGATTTTAATACGCTTTTTATCTTTAAAAACTTCCAAAGCATCATCGTCTACATTTGCTGCAATAATAACTTCTATATAAATTTCATTGATTTTTTGCGCTAATTCTTTGTCTAAGGTTCCATTGATAGCAACAACCCCACCATAAGCACTTAAGGTATCGCATTTAAGAGCATGGATATAGCTTTGGAGTAAGTTTTCTTTTATGGCAAATCCGCAAGCATTTGCATGTTTTACAATGGCTACTGCCGGAGCTTTATCAAAAGCACTTGCTAAATTTAAAGCCGCGTTAATATCGGTTAGATTGTTAAAACTTGCTTCACCTTTTAAGGTTGTAAAATTGTGTGTGAAAAAGTCATCAAATTCATATAAAGCACCTTTTTGATGAGGGTTTTCTCCATATCTTGTGTCAAACACTTTTTGACCTACGATAAATTTACTTGCACCAAAGCCACCATTAAAACGCTCATTCATATAATTTGCTATGTAAGCATCATAATTTGCTGTATGCTCATAAGCTTTGATCATCAATGCTCTTCTAAAATCAAGATCTAAGGTATTATCTTTTAAAGCTTGTATGATTTTATCATAGTCTAAAATATCACAAACGACAATGACATTTTTAAAGTTTTTTGCACCACTGCGTATCATAGCAGGACCACCAATGTCGATATTTTCTACAATCTCATCAAAATCTTGGGTTAAAATTGTAGTTTTTTTGAAAGGATATAAATTCACACAAAGCAAGTCTATACTTTCGATGTTGTAATCTTTGGCTTGTTTTTGATGATCTTCATTTTCTCTTTTGTATAAAATTCCACCATGAATTTTTGGGTGCAATGTTTTAACACGCCCTTCAAACATTTCAGGGCTTTGAGTAAATTCACTAACTTCTTGTACTTGTAAATTATTTTCTTTTAAAAGCTTATAAGTACCTCCGGTGGATAAAAGCTCATAACCTAATTTAGTAAGTTCGCTAGCAAATTCTACAACACCTTCTTTATCACTCACACTAATTAGTGCTTTCATTAATTTTTCCTTTCTATATATTGTTTTAAAAATTCATATGATTCATTAATTTCTTGAAATTTTTTAACACCTTCTTTGATTTTTTCTTCATCACTATTGTTTGCGTTTAAAATATCAGGGTGGTATTTTTTGGCAAGTTCTCTATAGCGTTTTTTAAGCTCTTGTAAGTTTGCATTTTCATTTAAGCCTAAAATTTCACAAGCCTTTTGTAAATTCATACCTGTATTTTGTGTTTGCATAGAGTTTAAAAGTTTTTCAAGTATATTTACATCAAGTTCAAAAGCTCTAATGATAGCTCTTAAGACATCTTTTTTGGTATTGTTAAGTTCTCCATCAATCAAAGCCATTGCTACTAAGACATTTAAAATATTAATTCTTTCTTGTTGTGGTAAAGGCACTTCTTTGATAAACTCTTTGGCTATATCAAAAGTATCATTTAAAGTGTTTTTATGTTCATTAAAACATTGTTTTAAAAAATCTCTTTCTTTTTTATCTTTAGCATTATAATCAAGAATTTGTGAGATCATATTTGCTTCGTTCTCGCTAACTCTACCATCACTTTTTGCTATTTTTGCTAAAAGCGCTATAACATAATAGTTTAATCTCCTTTTAAAGCCATCAATCCTTTCTTCATGATAGCCTTGTTTAAAACCTTGAGAGAAGCTTTTAGCTCCTTTTTTGAAAGAGCCTAAAAGATCATCTTTACCCCAAGTTTTGTAATACCAATAAAATGCAAGAATTGCTAATACCAATAAAACAAAAAGCATTTCTATCCTAAATATTCTTTAAATTTATCAAAATAAATTTTTTGTAGTTTTACTAAAGATATCTTAATATCATCTAAAACGAAATCTTTTTCATGTAAAATTCCAAGTTTTGCAAAATTAATTTTCATTTTGTTTGCAAATTCAATAAAATTTTCTTCATTTTTAACACCAATTACAACTCTAGTTGGACTTTCTTCAAAAATAAAACTTCTGTTTTCAAAATTTGTTTTTACATTTACACCTAAATTCGCCTTTGCACTCATTTTGGCTAAAGTCATAGCAAGACCACCTATGCCTATGCTATTAGCACAATCAAGTAATTTTGCTTCGTTTGCTTTTAGTAAGAAATCCCATAGTTTTAATTCTGCTTTAAAATCTATATCTTCAAGCTCTCCTGCGACTTTTTGATCTAGCACTTTAGCAATCAAAGATCCACCAAAACTACCTTTACTTTCTCCTATTAAATAAATAGCTTGCGTTTCTTTACTAAAGTATGATTTTAAAACATTTTCTGCTTTTTCGTGAATACCAACGCAAGCTATGGTTGGACTTGGAAAAATACTTACTCCATCGGTTTCATTATATAAAGAAACATTTCCGCTTACCACAGGGGTATTGAGTTCTTTACAAGCTAGTTTAATACCTTCACAGCCTTGGGCAAATTGCCACATTACTTCAGGGTTTTGTGGGTTGCCATAGTTTAAACAATCACTAATTGCCAAAGGTCTAGCTCCCGAGCATGCTATTTTTCTTCCTGCACTTGCAACGGCTGCTGCTGCACCGATTTTTGGATTTACATAGTTTAATCTTGAGTTGCACTCAATGGCCATAGAAAGCAAGCAATTATTTTCTTTAATTCTAATGCTATTTGCTCCTAAAGCCCCATCGCTTTTTAAGGTGTTAGTTTGTACGCTTGAGTCAAACTGCTCATAAATATAAGCTTTATTGCTGATATTTTCATTTGCAAGAAGTTTTTCAAAGGCTTCTTGAGTGGGAATGCTAAGTTTAAATTGATAGTTTTTTATTTCATCTAAGTATTTTGGCTTAGCCACAGGTCTATCAAGTATAGGTGCTTTTTCGCTTAGTGGTTCAATAGGGATTAGACCAACTAATTCATCATGCCAAAATAATTCCATTTTGCCAGTATCTGTAACTTCGCCTATAATGGCTGCATCAAGCCCCCACTTATTAAAAATCTCAATAACTTTTTCTTCATAGCCTTTTTTAGCACAAATTAGCATTCTTTCTTGAGATTCACTTAGCATTAACTCATAAGGAGTCATACCTTCTTCTCTCATAGGAGTTTTATCAAGGTAAAGTTTCATCCCGCTACCACTGCGTCCTGCCATTTCAAAAGAGCTTGAAGTAAGTCCTGCTGCACCCATATCTTGAATTCCAACTATATAATCAGTTTTGAAAAGTTCCAAACAAGCTTCCATTAATAATTTTTCAGCAAATGGATCACCAATTTGAACAGTTGGTCTTAAGCTTTTGCTAGATTCATTAAAACTATCGCTTGCCATTACAGCTCCACCAAGTCCATCACGACCAGTTTTTGAGCCTACATAAATTACAGGATTTCCTATACCTTCAGCCTTTGCATAAAAAATATCTTCGATTTTGCAAGTTCCAAGTGCAAAAGCATTAACTAAGATATTTCCATTAAAGCACTCATCAAAAGCACATTCTCCACCTATAGTAGGAACACCCATACAATTACCATAGTGTGAAATTCCACTTACTACACCCTTAACTAAATATTTTTGATGTTTGCCTATTTTTTCATCATGGATATTACCAAATTTTAAAGAATTCATACCTGCAACAACTCTAGCACCCATGGTAAAAACATCGCGTAAAATTCCACCCACACCAGTAGCTGCACCTGCAAATGGCTCTATAAAACTTGGGTGATTATGACTTTCTACTTTAAATACAGCAGCCATTCCTTTGCCTATATCTATTACTCCAGCATTTTCACCAGGACCTTGGATTACCCAAGGAGCTTTAGTTGGAAAGCCATTAAGGTATTTTTTACTTGATTTATATGAGCAATGTTCACTCCACATTGCAGAAATCACTCCAAGTTCTAATAAATTAGGTTCTCTACCTAGTATATTTAAAATTTCTTGATATTCCTCATCGCTAATTTTGTGTTGTTTTATAACTTCTTTATCCATAATTATCTCCTTTTTATTTTCCTAAACAAAAATTACTAAACATTGCATCTAAAATTTCATCTCTTTCAAAATTTTTGGTAAATTGAGCTATTTCTCCTATGGCTAAATTTAATTCAAAAGCAAAAAGTTCTAAAGAACTTTCCTTTAATAAATCTCTTGCACGCAAAATAGCTTCACTAGCATTTTTACAAGCATTGAGTATTAAGGTATTGCTAATTAGCATTCCATCGCCATCTAAAGTATTTAAGTATTCATTTAAACTTTCCTTAATGGCTTGAGTGTTTTTTTGGGCGCAAATGCGTATACAAGAAGTGCTAATTTCATGTTTAAATTTGGTAGCCAAATCACTTTTATTTAAAACATAAATGATTTTTTTATCACAATCTTTTAAAGCTTGTAAAATATGTTCATCTTCTTCTTCAAATTCTTTAGATCCGTCAAAAACAGCTATAATGATATCTGCTTCTTTAATGCTTTCATAACTTAAGTTGACTCCGATTTTTTCTATCTCATCATCTGCGTTTCTTATACCTGCTGTGTCGATGATTTTAATTAAATGTGAGCCTATTTTTAAACTTTCCTCGATACGATCTCTTGTGGTGCCTGCAATATTAGATACAATAGCTCTATCAAATGCTAAAAGCGAATTTAACAATGAGCTTTTTCCGGCATTTGGCTTACCTATAATAGCAACTTTAAAGCCATCTATAAGACCTTTTTTACTTAAAGAAATATCTACTATATCGCTTAAAAGTTTTGAATTTCTTTCACACATGGTAATGATTTGATCAAGTAGATCTTGTGGTAAATCATCATCTGCATAGTCAATGCTAGTTTCTACAAAAGCAAGAGTTTGAACAAGGTCTATTCGAATGGTGTTTAAAAATTTACTTAAATCACCTTTAATATTTTTTGCTATGATATTTGCAGCACTTGTTGATTTTGACATGATAGCATCTTGTATGCTTAAAGCTTTTAAAAGATCCATTTTGCCATTTAAGCAAGCTCTTTTGCTAAATTCTCCAGGATTAGCAAGGCGCGCACCTGCTAAAACAAGCTCATCGAGTAAAATTTCACTCAAAGAAAAACCGCCATGAAGTTGAAATTCTACAATATCTTCTCCTGTAAAAGAGCAGGGTGCTTTAAAATAAATTACTAAAGCCTCGTCTAAAAAGTCATTATTGTTTTTATAAAGTTTGCACAAGTGTGCATAGCGTGGTGCGAGTTCTTTTTTGTGGGTAATTTTTAATGCAAGTTCTAAAGCTTTTTTTCCACTTACTCTAATGATGCTTATAGAGCCCACTCCGTGAGCTGTAGCAATAGCAGCTATCGTGTCATTCATTCATTTTTCTTCAAAAAATCATTCACAACGATATATCTTTGATCGTCATTTTGTTTGATAGCTACATACTTATCAGGAAAGCGTTCTCTTAATTTTTCTAAAGCAAGTTTTAGCCAAATTCCATCTAGTGGTTTTGTTTGAACTCTTCCAGTGTTCTCTACTTTTTCTATGAGAATTTTTAAATAACTATCAATAGCTTGGGTTTGGTTTTCCAAAAATTGCGCTATTTCTAGTCTTGGTTGAATTTTATATTTAGCATTAAGCCAATTATAAAGTAAATATGAAAAAGCTTTATATCTGTGAGCTTCTTTGCCTATAAGTAAGGCCGCATCTTCTCCATCAAGTTTAATTAAAACACAGGTTTCATCCCAAACACTAACTTGCACAACTTTAATATTAAAATCAAAAGTTGCTAGTAAATTTTCTAGTGAAATTTTTATCTCATCAATATAAGAAACAATGTTTTTTTCTTCTGAAGACTCCTTATGAAAAGAATCAAAAATAGCATCATTTTTTACTTTGTAATGTTCTTTAGGTTGAGCAATATTTTCAATTGGTTTTTGAAAATTTTCTTTATATTCTTTTTTATATTCATTTTTTTCAAAATTTTTTTGAGAATATTTGTTAAATTTCTCATTTTGATTTTTTTTAGGTTTTTCATTATGGACTTTTTGAGTTTTTTTATGTCCTTTAATACAGATTATCGCATTTTTTTTAAAAAGGCCAAAAAATCCTGCTTTAGCATGTTGAATAACTTCGTATTCTAAGTCAATCACAGAGCACTCAAGTTGTTTTGAAGCTTCTATGAGTGCAGTTTGTAAGTCTTTAGCTTCTATGTTCATGTTTAGCTATTTCCTCTTTTTTATGGTTTTTGAAAAGCTTATTAACAATTACTTGTTGGATAAGTGAGCATATATTATTTACACACCAATACAAAGTTAAACCTGCTGGGAATGTTAAGAAAAAGAAAGTGAAAATTAATGGCAAGAATTTCATAATCTTTTCTTGCATAGGATCTTGTATAGCCATTGGTGTAATAAGTTGTTGGATAAACATAGTTAGACCCATAAATATAGGTAAAATAAACCATGGATCCATCACAGATAAATCTGTAATCCAAAAAGCCCAAGGTGCAGCTTTAAGTTCTATGGCATTTAGTAAAACTCTATAAATTGCAAAGAAAATTGGAATTTGAATGAGTATAGGTAAACATCCGCTCATTGGGTTTGCACCATGTTTTTTATAAAGTTCCATCATATGTAAATTCATTTTTTGTGGATCACCTTTGTAGTGTTCTCTAATTTCTTTCATTTTTGGTGCTAAATCTTTGAGTTTATTCATAGAAATCATTGATTTGTAAGTAAGTGGGAAAAGAATAATACGCACAATTAAAGTCATCACTACGATAGCCCAACCCCAATTACCCAAATAACCATGTAAGAAATTTAAAAATTCAAACATAGGTTTAGCTATAAAAGTAAACCAACCATATTCTACCACATCATCTAAATCCGCATGAATGCTTCTTAAAATTTCATGCTCTTTTGAACCTATATATCCGGTTGCTTTAAAATTGTTAGTTGCACTTGCAAAAACGATAGAATTTTCGTGATTATCTTTAGTAACTACTGCATTTAAAGGTTTTTCAAAATTATAAAAGAAAGCACTATAATAGCGATCTGAAGCTGCCATAAGGGTTACATTAGAAAAACTTTCATCATTTTCTACATCACCATCTTCTAACATTGTTATTTTATCATCTTTATCTAAGATTAAAACTCCATGTACTGTATAACTATCAACTGCTATATTTGGACGATAACCTGGAGTGATAAAATAAGCTGTATCTTTGCTTAGATTTACTTCTAAATCATAATTTCCATATTTGTGAAAAGTGATTTTTTTAGTTATTATTAAATCATTTAAATTTTGAGTAAGAATTAATGTTGTATTTTCATCATTTACATTGATAGTTTTTTGACTAGCTGTATATACTGTATTGAATGCCTCTTGATTTATCTTTGCATCACTAAATCTTATTTCTAGTGGCAAAGGTGATAAAGAAGTATCTACTAGATTAATGCTTTTACCATTTTCATCTTTATATTTTTCATCGCTTAGATAAAATTTAGCTATTCTACCTAAAGAGTCAATATGTGCTTCAAAATGCTCACTTTTAACAACTGCTATTTCTTCTTTTTGATTAACACTAAGTTCTGTCTTTGGAGCTTGTGTATTTGTATTTGCGGTTGTAGTTTGTGGAGCTGAATTGTTTTGTTCTATATGAGTGATATTTTGCTCATTTTGTGGTGCTTTTGGGATAAAAAAATAATCATAAACTACAAAAAATAAAAATGATAATACAACGGCAATTAATATGCGTTTTTGCTGGGATAAATTTTCTGACACGGATTGTCCTTTGGAAATATAATCTTAATTAAAAAAAATTGATTATCATTGCAAGGGATATAAAAATAATTGAGTTGTTTTAAAGCATTAAAACTAGGTTTAAAACATACACCTGAGTTTAGAGTATTCTTGCGTATTTTAGGATAATCAATACCACCTTTAAAAAACGGATTGCATTTTAAAATTCTTAAAAAAACTGCACCAAATGCTTTGAAAATATTATTTTTTTTAAATTGCCATAAGGCATATTCAGAACAACTTGGATAATACCTGCAGCATTGTGGCTTAAAAGGGCTGATAAAGAGCTGGTAAAATCTGATAAGTTTTAAACAAGCTATTTTATACATCCTATTTTTTTCAAACCCCATTTCAAGTTTTTTTCTAATTTTAAAAAAGGAATTTCAGTAATACTTGTCTTAGCTACAAGTATGTATTTCCCGTTTTCGAGTTGATTTTTAACCTGAAAAAAAGCTGATCTTAAGAGCCTTTTGGCTCTATTTCTAACGACAGCTTTTCCAACTTTTTTACTAGCAACAACAGCAAATTTTTTTTCTTTACTTAAAGTATAAAAAATGATTACACCTTCACAGTGCCACTTTTTACCTTCTTTATAAATTGTTGCAAACTCTCCTAAGTCATTAATACTTAGAAAATCTTTTATACCGCTAATCTTTTTCTACCTTTAGCGCGTCTAGCATTGATCACCTTGCGACCATTTTTGCTTTTCATACGCATGCGGAAGCCATGAGTTCTTTTTTTAGGAGTTTTGTGTGGTTGATATGTTCTTTTCATATTCTTTCCTTAACTTAAAATAAAAAACAAAATAATAAGCGTGTATTTTATCAAAATCTTACTTAAATCTGCTTTTAATTAAGAGTTATTTTAAAAGTTTTTGCTAAATTTTTGTTTTATTTTTATGTATTTTAAGGAAAAATCATGAGTTTTGAAATTTGTGAGAGTAAAAAAGAAGATTTAGAAAAAATTTTAGAATTAATTAAAGAGCTTGCTATCCATGAAAATATGCTTGAAGATGTAAAATGCACAACTAAAGAACTTGAAGAATCTTTTTTTGAAAATAAATATGCTAAGGCTTTAAGTCTAAAAGTTGATGGTAAAATCATAGGTTATGCAATGTATTATTTTACTTTTTCGTCTTTTTGGGGTTTAGGTGGGTTATATCTAGAAGATATTTATATACAAGCAAAACATAGAAAAAAAGGCTATGCAAAAGCTGTTTTTAAATATTTAGCACAAATTTGTAAAGAAAAAAATCTTAAAAGATTAGAATGGGTATGTTTGAATGATAATGATTTAGGGATTGAGTTTTATACTAAATTAAATGCAAAGCATATGAATGAGTGGAGAACTTATCGTTTAGAGGGTGAAAATTTAGAAGCATTGATGTAATGAATAAGCGTAATTTGTATTATTTAAAAGCTTTTGGTTATGAATATTTTAACGAGCAAAAACAAATTAGGCATTTTAATTTAAGTTTTAAAGAATTAAACGAAAGGGTAAAAACCTGCAATCTTTGTCATTTTTCTAGACTAAGAAAGCATAGTTTAATGGAAAAAGAAGCCAAAAATGCTAAAATTTTGATTTATCAGGCCTTTATTGACAAGGAAGAGAATGAAAGTGGAAAGTTTTTTGCTTCTAAAAATAAACAAGAACTTTTGAAATTATGCAAGGAGCTTTTAAATTTAAAAGATGATGAGATATATTTTTCTTATATGTTTAAATGTTTTAGTAATTTTAAAATAGACGATCAAGCATTAAAATTATGCTTGCCGTATTTTTATAATGAGCTTGATTTTATAAAAGCAAAGATTATTTTATGTCTTGGCCAAGAAGCTTTTGCAAGTTTGGGTTTTGAGAACTTTCAAAAATACAAAGGGCAATGTATGCGTTTTAATAATGCTTTGCTTTTGCCAAGTTATGATTTGAATTTTTTGAGTAAAAATCCTAGCTTTTATGCTGAATTTATAGAAGATATTAAAAAAATAAAAGGTTATTTATGAGAAAAAGTTTAGTTTGTTTGATGATGAGTTTTGTTTTAACTTTAAATGTCTTTGCGAAAGAGCAAAAACCATCGCCCATAGAACCTAGTGAGTCTTTTTATCCTAATTTAGAATTTCAAAATTGTGATAATGATTGTTTATTTGCTTTGTTAGAAACAGGACTTTATTTTAATTTTTTATCAAGATTTAATAATGATAATGCAAATGAGCTTTTAGTCAATATCTATACCAAACTTTTAAACTCCATTATAGATTTTGAAAAAAGAATTCAAAAAAATGCTAGCATAAAACTAGCTATTATTATACCTGAGCAAACGATTAAAAGTTATTCTAATACTATTATAAATTCAAGCATAGCGTATTTATTAAGACAAAGAGCGCAAATAAAAGTAAAGGTGTTTTTAATAGGCACAGAAGATGAGAGCAAGATAACTAAAGCTTTTAAACAAGCTCAAGATGAGAAATTTAATTATATTATCGCAGGTTTTACAGATAAAGGTGTGAAAAATTTATTAAAAGAAAGCCTTGATTCTAATGTAAAAGTTTTTATTCCTACTGCACATAAAAGAAATTTTGATACGCAAAATGAAAATGTGTATTTTGGAAGTATAGACTATCAAAAACAAATCCAAAAACTTTTGGAATACTCCAATGGTAAAAATATTATTTTTTCAGATGGAACACCTTTGGCAAATCGCTTAGATGAAAACGTTTTAAACGCAGGGAATGGTAGTGAGAAAATTTATACTATTAATAGTTCTAAATTTGATTTTAGAAGCATTTTAAATCAAAATAGAAGTTTTCAAGATTCTAGTATTATTTTAAATACTTCTTTGATTAAAACAGCACTCATAAGCTCACAAATAAGAACTTATGATATAGAGCCTTTTGTATTATTATCAACTCAGATTAATTATAATCCTATCTTGCTAAGTTTAACGCAAATTAATGATAGGAAAAAACTTTTGCTAGCAAATTCCATTTCTAATGAGGATCAAACTCTAAGCTATCTTAATGAGCTTTTTTCGCAAAATATTAATTACAACTGGATAGCTTATGCAACTAGCGTGGGCCTTGATTATTTTTATACGCAGTTTTTAGATAAAGATTCTCAAAGAATTTTTGATGAGGGTTTAAATGATAATCAATTTGACTATAAGGTTAAAATCATTCGCTCGCAAGGCTTAGGTTTTACTCCTTTGCAAGATCAGTAAAAACCTTAGTTATAGTCTCATCTATAGGGGCTACTTTTTCATTTTTTAAAAAAGCTAGGGTAAATTCAGCTTCAAAAAGCTTGGTATTTTCTTTATAAATCTCTTGTTTTATGCAAACTGAGGCTTTTTTAAGCTTTGTGATAAATGTTTTTACTTCTATAAGATCTCCAAGTTTAGCGGGTTTTAAAAAGTTACAATTTGCTTTTGTAAGTAGAAAATGTCCTGTATTTTTATCAAAAATTTTTGCATTTTTTTGAAAAAATATCTCACTTCTTGCTCTTTCGCAAAATTTTAAGTAGTTGCTATGGTATACCACTCCACCTGCATCGGTATCTTCATAATAAATTCGTATTTGCATTTTAGACCTTTTATTTTATATTGATCGGAAAATATCGCTTACAATCAACTTTTTTTATTGATAAATTTGTTGAAATTCTACTTAAAATGTCATAAGAAAAGCATAAAATATTCTTGATTTTATATCTTATGTTAAAATTGTATTTTATATCATTGAAAAAAGGAAAATCATGCAAGTTTTGCAAAAAATGTTTAAATTGCTAGCTATTATGGCTTTTGTTTTTAGTGTGAGTGCAAATGCACTTAGTGAGGGTAAAGAGTATATTACTTTAAAAACACCTATCCCAAATGCACAAAATTCTCTAATAGAGGTATTTTCTTATCGTTGTATTCATTGCTATAATCATCATCAATTTCACACTCTAGCAAAAGTTAAACAAGCTTTACCAAATTTAAAATATGATCTTTTCTCGGTAAGTTCTATGCTCGAGTACGGTGGTGCTTTAAATGAGATGTTTGCTTTAGCTTCTTTTAAAGAAAAAGCTTTAGGTTTAGATGTTACTAGTGAAAAAAGTCTTACTTATAAGCTTGCTGATGTGTATTTTGTAAGTCATTTTGAAAAAAAAATAAATTTAAATAATCTTGATTTATTTTATAAAATAGGTTTAAATGCCATTGGTGCTAGTAAAGAAGAATTGCAAAAATTTTTACAAACTAAAGAAGCCAAAGAGCTTTTAGTTGCTTATGATGTAGCTAATGAAATTTCAAGAAATTATGGCACGCCTGCTTTTGTAGTAAATGGCAAATATCAAATCAATCCTGAGTATATCACTTCTTTAGAGGAACTAATCCGTATAGTTAAAGAACTTTCTACCAAGTAATGCTTTTTTAAGCATTACTTTTTGTAATTTTTGTGATAAAGTATTATTATTTTTTATTTTTTTAATAATTATATTTTCATTTTGAAATTTTTTCTTATTGTTTAATTAATATTTAAGTTATATTAATATAACTTTAGCATGTTTATAATAAATTGCAAATATTTATTATATATAAAATACAAATAGGAGAAATAAAATGAAATTCAACTTAAATAATTTGTCAAAAGCAGTGGCGGCAGCTGCTTTTGTTCTTGGTGTGAGTGCAAATGCACTTAGTGAGGGTAAAGAGTATGTGGTTTTAAAAACACCTATCCCAAATGCACAAAATTCTTTAATAGAAGTATTTTCTTATCGTTGCACACATTGTTATGATCATCATAAGTTTAATACCATGTCAAAAGTCAAAGAAAAATTACCACAATTAACTTATAAATTTTATCCTGTTAGCTCTATGGGTGATTATGGTAAGCAAGCTAATGAAATTTTTGCTTTTGCTGCTTTTAAAGATGAGCAAAATAAAGTAAGTCAAAGCGATAAAAATAGTTTAACTCATAAAGCTTCTGAAGCATATTTTAATGCTTATTTTAAGAAAAAACAAAGATGGGGAAATGGAGCCAATCCTGAAGCGTTTTATGAAGTAGGATTAAAAGCAATTTCAGCAAGCAAAGAAGATTTAGATAACTTTTTAAAAACTCCTGAGGCTAGTGAAATTTTAAAATCTTATGAAAATGCTAATGATATCTCTAAAAACTATGGTACACCTGCATTTGTGGTAAATGGTAAATACCAAATCATACCACAAGCTATCACATCTCCACAAGCTTTAATAGAAATAACAGAAGAATTAAGCAAGATGTGATTTGAGGTATTTTATGAGTTCTTGTCCTATTAGTAAAATCACCACTTGGCAAAATACAAGAGTTCCTTGGTTGATAATGGTTATAGCTATGGTAGGCTTAACTTTTATAGCACACTTTTTGTTTCAAGAATACCTTTATATGGAGCCTTGTGAGCAGTGTGTTTATATAAGATTTGCTATGTTAACTATGGCTTTTGGTGGTATTTTAGCCTTGATAGATCCTAAAAATGATTATTTGAAAATTTTTGCATATACTTTTGTATTTTGGGGTATATGGCTTGGTATAGAGTATTGTATTACTCTTAATCATATCCACGAGGTAGTACATTCAGAAAATCCTTTTGCTGGTGTTGATGGGTGTAGAGAAATTCCTATATATCCTTTTAATTTACCATTGCATGAATGGGCACCAGGATGGTTTTTACCAACAGGTGAGTGTGGTATGGATACACCTATAGTGCCTGAAGATGTTTATGGTAGTTTAAATGCTTTTCAGAAATTTTTTGTTGGAAATCCTCCAAATTTTGAAGATGGGTTGTATAGTAATGGTTGGTATTTGATTCCTAGTATGGAATTTATGAATATGGCGATTTGTTGTTTGTTGGCTTTTGTTGTTTGTTTGGTGATTTTAGGAAGCATGTTTGTTTCTTATACATTTTCACATTCTAAGGCTAAATTTTATGCTTTGATTGTTTTAATATTAGTAGTTTTGCTAAAAATTTTAGGTGAGCCAAGTGTGCAAATAGCTTAATAATATAAAAAAGGAGAAAAAATGAAGATTAGTAAAATTGTAAGTAGTATTTTGCTTGCTGGTAGTGTTGTTATGGTAGCGCCTAGTGTTTCTTTGGCTATGGGTGGACCTAGTGGTGCTAAAATTGATTGGGAAATTCAAGGCAAAATTGGCGCAGTAAAGGTGAATCCTTATGGTCTATCTCCGCTTAGTGCTGTAATTATGGATGGTGGATATAAACTAAGTGATGTAAGCGTAACTATAGTTCCAAAACCAAATGGGCAAACTATATCTTATAAGGTTAGCCCTAGTAAAATTAAAACTTATGGAGGAATTCCTGTTTTTGGACTTTATCCATCATATTTTAATACAGTAAAAGTAAGTTATACCAAAACTGCTTTTGGAAAGAGTGAAAAAGTAGTAGATGAGGTATATAAAATAGCAACTGGTGGAGTAAATATAGAGCCAAGTGGAAGTATTATGCAAAGAGGTGTGCCTTTTGAAAAAGTAGAAGTGATTAAAGTAGATAAAGGTTTTGAAGATAGGTTGTATTTGGTTAATAATGCTCCAGGGAAACAAAGTGGAAAAGGCTCTCAATCTGTTTGGAATAACCCAGCAGGTGGTGCAATGGAATGGGATGAGAATTCAAATGCATTTATCATTGATACAAAAGGTGAAATTCGTTGGTATTTTGACAATGATAAATTAATGGATTGGAATAATATTTACAATCGTGGTATTATGATGGGATTTAGGCAAAATACTGATGGAGCTTTAACTTGGGGTTTTGGACAAAGATATGTTAAATATGATTTAATGGGTAGAGAAATTTTTAATCGTCTTTTACCTTCTTCTTATATAGATTTTTCTCATTCTATGGACAATATGCAAAATGGAAATTATCTTTTAAGGGTGGCTTCTGCTAATGTTAAGCGTCCTGATGGTAAAAATGTGCGTTCAGTGCGCGATGTGATAGTAGAAGTTGATAAAAATGGTAATGTAGTAGATGAGTGGAGATTGTTTGAAATTTTAGATCCATATAGAGCAAATGTAATCAAAGCATTAGATCAAGGTGCTGTTTGTTTAAATATTGATGCGAGTAAAGCAGGGGTTACTTTAAGTGATGAGGATTTAGCTAAAATGGATGCAAGTGATTCTTTTGGCGATATAGCAGGCACTGGGGTAGGGCGTAACTGGGCTCATGTAAATAGCGTAGATTATGATCCAAGTGATGATAGTATTATTATTTCAAGTCGTCATCAAAGTGCTATTATAAAAATAGGACGCGATAAAAAAGTAAAATGGATATTAGGAGCACACAAAGGATGGGGAGAAAAATATAAAAAAACACTTTTGCAACCTGTTGATAAAAATGGCAAAAAGATAGTTTGTGAAGATGAGTATAGTAAATGTCCAGGATATGAAAACGAAGAAGGTGGTTTTGATTTTACATGGACACAGCATACTGCTTTTAGAATAGATGAAAAATCTGACAAAAGATATATTTATATCACAGCTTTTGATAATGGCGATGCAAGAGGTATAGAGCAACCTGCTTTTGCTTCAATGAAATACTCAAGAGCAGTTGTGTATAAAATAGATCAAAAAAATAAAACCGTAGAACAAATTTGGGAGTATGGAAAGCAAAGAGGCAATGAATGGTTTTCACCTGTCACTTCTTTAGCAGAATACCATAAAGATAAAAATTCCATCATGGTTTATAGTGCTACTGCTGGAATGTCATTTGACTTAAGCAAGGGTGCTGCTGTAGGTGAGCCAAAACCTGAAATAGATGAATTTAAATGGGGAGCTAAAGAACCTTCAGTACAAATTCGCTTTAGCGGAGCAAGTACTGGTTATCAAGCTATGCCTATTGATTTAGAAAAAGCATTTAAATAAGAAAAAAAGGGCTTTTTTAAAGCCCTTTTAATTTTTTTATAAATATCCTGCTCCTAAAGCTAAAAAATAACCTACTATACAAGAAACAATCACACCAATTAATCCTGGTAAGATAAAGCTATGATTGATAACAAATTTACCTATTTTTGTAGTACCTGATCTATCAAATTGTATAGTTGCAAGATCGCTTGGATAAGTTGGTAAAATGTAGTATCCATAGCAAGCTGCTGCAAAAGCAATGATAATACCTGGTTCAACACCAATTCCTAGTGCAAGTGGCACAAAAGCTGCAATTGCTGCTGCTTGAGAATTAACAAATTTAGAAATAAGTAAAAGCATAATAGCATAAGTCCAAGGATGTTCTATAACGATATTACCTAAAGATTCTTTCATCATAGGAGTATGCACTGCAAACATTGTATCTGCCATCCAAGAAATTCCAAAAACAGCTACTAAGGCTATCATACCGGATTTAAAAATTTCATTTTTTGCAATTTTGCTTGCATCAAGTTTGGTAAAAATGATTAGCGCTGCACCTGCTAAAAGCATAAACATTTGAATAGTTGCTACCATATTCATAGGCTTGGTAACGCCTTTTGAGGTAAATTGCGGTCTAAGCTCTGGAAAAGCTCCAAGTATAGCTACTATAGCAATAGCACCTAGGAAAATCCACATAGCTACCCATTGGATAGTTGGAAGTTTTTGTCCAAGAAGAGTTTTACTATCGCCATAGATATATTCTCTTTGTTCTGGATTTTTAATCTTAGCTTGAAAATCCTCATCTTTATCAAGATCTTTTCCCCTAAACCAAGAAAAAATTCCTATAGCCAAAACACCTACTAAGGTAGAAGGTATAGTAATAGCAAGTAAATCTACATAGCCATCAAATCCTGCTAAAGGGTGTTTATTAATTTCTGGATTTAAAAGTAGAGCTGTTAAGCTTACAACTGCAACTGAAACAGGACTTGCGATAATACCAAGTTGTGAAGAAATACTAGAAGCAGCCATTGGTCTTTCTGGGCGAATACCATTTTTAATAGCAATGTCATAAATAATAGGCATCATAGTATAGACAACATGCCCAGTTCCACAAAGCATGGTAAGAATGCAAGTTACAAATGGCGCCAAAATAGTTAAGAATTTAGGATTTTTTCTTAGAACTTTTTCTGCAATTTGCAACATTACATCCAAGCCACCACTAGCTTGCAAAGTTGCACTAGCAACAACAACAGCTAAAATGGTAAGCATAACATCAATAGAAGGTTTTCCAGGTGCTACAGCAAAACCAAAACTTAAAACTAATAAACCTATACCGCCTAATAAGCCTAGAGCGATACCGCCTTTTTTTGCCCCATAAAAAAGACAAATAAGAACAACAATTAGTTGAATACTAAATTGAACACCTTCGCTAAGGCTAGTTAGTATTTCCATACTCTCTCCTTATTTTTTGAAATATGTGAGAGTATAATCCAAGTTTTATTAATAGTAAATAAAATTTTTTATTATTTAAATAAATATTTACCAATATTTTGAATTTATTTATCAAAATATTGGTTATTTTATATTTATTGATAATATTTTAAGATTGCATAAAGAATTTTACTGATTTTTTCAATAGAAGCTATTTCACATTTTTCATCTGTTGAGTGAGGGCTATGGATATTTGGTCCTATTGAGCAACATTCTAAAGGTTGTTTTTCACTTATAATACCACATTCTAAACCAGCATGTATAGTGTAAAGCTTCGCATTTTGGTTTTCTTTTTTAAAATAACTTAGAATTTCTTCTCCAAATTTAGTATCTTTATTAGCCCACGGTGGATAAAAATTTGCACTTGAAACTTCGCAGTTTTGCATCTTAAAATAAGTTAAGGTTTCAAATTCTATGTTTTTAAGTTCTTGTAAATCATTAGATCTTGCAAAAAGCTCAAAATGAAATTTGCTATCTTTTTCATAAGCTAGTGAAAGATTGATACTTGTTTGAACTAATTTTAATTGATGATTAAAAGTTCTAACTCCTTGTGCAAAAGCATTAATGAGATTTAAAATAACTTGAGAATTTTTATAATATGTTCTTTTGATTTTACCTATATAATTTACTTTAAAATGATCATTTTCTTTTGGAGGATTTTTAAAAAATGCTATAACTTTAGCATGTTTTGGTATAGAATTTATTCTTTCACCTGCTTTAAATTCGCAAAGTTCTCCTTGATTTTGAGTGATAAAATAGCTCACTTCTTTAATAGAAGATTTAATATTTTTAACAATATCAATTCCCGAGTGCCCACCTTTAAAATCAATTGCTTCTATCTCATAACAATTTTCTTCTTTTTCATCTATTTCTAAGTTTAAACTAGCAAAAATATCTACCCCACCAGCACAACCTATAACAACTTCATCATCGCTTTCGTGGTCTAAATTTAAAAGCTTGCTTGAGATCAAAGTATGGGTGAGATTGTTTGCTCCACAAAGTCCAACTTCTTCATCATTAGTAAAAAGACATTCTATATTTTCAAAATCTTTTAAAGTTTGCATCATTAGTGATACTCCTATGCCATTATCTGCACCTAAGCTTGAATTTTTAGCCTTTAAATATCCGTTTTCTTCATATATTTGTATATTTGGAGCTTCTCCCATGCAAACCATATCATAATGACTTTGTAAACAAATTTTAGGATTTCCTTTGTGTGCGTGGATATTACCTGCTTCATCAACGCTTACTTGGCAATTTTGACTTTTAGCAAAATCAATGAGAAAATTTTTCAATTCTTCGGTTTTGAAACTACAATGAGGTATTTGAGCAATTTGTTTAAAATTTTGTATAATTTCTTGCATAAATTCTCCTTTTTATTGTAATTATGGCATATTTTTATATAGATGAGGTTTAAATGAAATTTTCTAGGAAACAAATTAAATTATTTATAAACTTATTAAAAGATCCGAAGAAATTTTTAATCGCACTTTTTTTAGTTGCTTTTGCTTATGTTTTAAACTATGATAGTGGTTCATATATCAATGCTAAAGTAAGTCGTGTAGTAGATGGAGATACTATTGAGGCTAAATTCGAAAATGAAAAGCTTAAAATCAGACTTTTTGGTATAGATGCGCCTGAGAGTGATCAAGCTTATGGAAAGATGGCTACGCAATTTCTAAAAGCTATTGTATTAAATAAAGAAGTAGTTTTAAATGTAAAAGATGAGGATAAATATGGTAGAATTTTAGCCATTGTGTATTTAAATGATAAAGATATTAATCAAGTTATGGTTAAAAATGGTTTTGCTTGGGCGTATGAGCATTATAGTGATTTGTATATAAATGAGCAAAATTATGCCAAGATAAATAAAAAAGGATTATGGGAAAGTGAAAATCCTATAGAGCCTTATAAATGGCGTAAACAAATAAGATTAAAATAGGATGAGAAATGTTTAAAAGTGTATTTTTTCTAGGGTTTTTAGCATTATTTTTTAGTGGTTGTTTTGTAAATGAAAGAGGGGTTTCAAATCGCTTTTACGATGATTGTAAAGAATATTATGATGCAAGTGGGACTTATCATAAGGAATGTCCAAAGAATTGGGTGGATTTACCTTTAACCCCCGATTCCTTTTAAGACTGCATTAAGTTCTTCTTGCATTGATTCTTGTTTAGTTGTTTCTTGCTGATTTTGATTATTATTTGTAGCGGCTTGATTTTGTTTAAGTTTAAATATATGATCATCTGTAGTAATA
Source organism: Campylobacter sp. IFREMER_LSEM_CL1097 (assembly GCF_025772225.1). Taxonomy (NCBI): domain Bacteria; kingdom Pseudomonadati; phylum Campylobacterota; class Epsilonproteobacteria; order Campylobacterales; family Campylobacteraceae; genus Campylobacter; species Campylobacter sp. IFREMER_LSEM_CL1097. Next base: position 43,428 of record NZ_JAKMRT010000004.1, read on the forward strand.
ACTTGAAAAGATGCGTCAAAAATTTTAATCTCATTTACAAAACCAGCTACTTTAACCTCTCTTTTTCTTGAGTCATCGCTAAATAAAGCACTCGCTTCAAGATTTAAAATATCTCCCACTTTTAAAGGAGCATAAAAAAAGCTTCTTGAGCCTATTAAGACGCTAAATTCTTTATTAATTGCAGCTTGTGCTATGTAATTTGCTGCATTAAATACAAAGCCACTATGCACTAATCCTAGTTCATCTACTGCCATATCATGGGTTGTGATTAAAATACCTTTGGCGAAATTTTTTTCTATATGAGAAATACTTCCTGCTAAAGTATTGTTTATCCCTGGACAAGTGATAAGTTCTGATTTGATACGATTTAACTCTTCTGGATCTATTAATTCTTCTATAGTAACAGCACTTACTGTTCTTGCCATTTTTACACCTTTAATTTAACATAAACTCTTTTTGGTGCTTCGTAGCCTTCGCAAGTTAAATTTGAATCATTTTTATCTAAAAATTGATCTAAAGAATAAGAATCAATCCATTGTGTTTTTCTTTGTTCTAAAAGATCGGTTTGTTTAGTTGTTATAACTTCAAATTCACTAAATCCAGCTCTATAACACCAATTTCTTAAACCTAATATCGACGGAATGAAAAAAATATTTGGTATTTTTGAGTAAGTTTTTTGAGGAATAAGTGCTATTTCTCTTTCATCTTCTATATACATAGTGTCTAAAAAGACTATGCCATCTTTATTTAAAGATTGTTTGAGTTGTTTTAGCATGGCTATGGGATTACTACGATGATAAATCACTCCAAGACAAAAAATCACATCAAATTTTATGCCATAATTTGGTACATCAGCTACGCCTAAAAGCTCATATTGTATAGGAGTTTTTGCAATGGAGTTTAAAAGTAAAAATTGCAAATAATACTTAATAGAAGGATCAAAACCTATGAGCTTTGAAGGATTAAATTCAAGCATTTTAAACATATAATAACCATTGTTGCAGCCAATATCTGCTACTATTTTGCCTTTTATTTCTTGCATATAAGGCTTTAAAATATTAAATTTGATAAAACTTTGCCATTCTGTATCTATAAATAAATCATTAATTTTAAAAGGTCCTTTACGCCAAGGTTTTAATTCTAAAGTGATATTCTTAATCTCATCATCTAAACTTTTATCACAAAAAATATCAAAACTTTCATTTATAAGGTAATTTGAATTTTGAATTTTTTCACTAAGTTTTTGAATTTTTTCATATAAAGGATGTTTTAAAACTTGCTTAAATAAAGCATTATTTTGCATATTTTTCCTTGAAAAACTCCCTTATTTGGGAGTTTTTATTATTGAAGTAGGCTTGCCAGTTTAGTTTGTAACATTACATTTGAATGAGCATTTGCAAATAAAAATGCATTTTCTTTTAGGTAATTTGCATTAAAATCATTGATATTTTGAGCTAAGTCATTATTTTGTAATTTGCTTTCAGCTTCTTTAGTGTTAATACTAGTTTGCAAAGATGAGTTGATATTAGAATGGATAGCGTTAATTCCAGCACCAATATCTGCGCGTAAAGAACCTACTTGATCTTGAAAATCACGAATTCCGTCTTGATTTTCAAGGCTTAAATTTGCTGTGCTTGGTTGATTTAAATTAATACTTTCAACCCCAGTACCAACAACAAAATCCATACTCTGAAATACATTTTTTCCATTAAAAGTCGCATTAGAAAAAGCATCATTGATTGAAGTTACAAGTTTGCTTGCTTCAGAATTTAGCATACTTTTTTGTCTGTCATTTAAAGCAGCATTGTTTGAGCGCACTGAAAGTTCATTGAGTTTGTCTGCAGTAGCTGAAATGTTATTTAAAGTTGAATCAGCAATTTGTAAAACTCCTATGGAATCATAGGCATTTAAAATACCTTGATCTATAGTGCTATATTGACTTCTTAAAGAATCAGCTATGGCTAAATTTGCTCCATCGCTCCCATCTATAGCACGGATTGCAGCTATGTTTTCTAAAGCTTTTTCTTGGCTTTTTTGAGCTTGATTTAAGTAGTGATTTTGTTGAGTTGTTCCTATATCGCCTATTTTCATCTTTGACTCCTTTTAAAGACTTATTTTATTATATCATTTTTTTGTTTTAAAATTTAAGAAAAACAAAATTACTTGTGATAACATGATAATTTTCATCACAACTTCACTTGCACCATGAATTTTTATAAATTCTTGAGTTTTAGTTGCTTCTTCTCCTAAACTTTGTGCTTCTAAAACATAAGCAGTGAAGTAAAATATAAAAAGCAAACTTAGTGCCAAAATGATCAAAGAAAGCATAAATTTTGAAAAATTTATTTTAAAAGTTAAATTTTTGTCTTTAAATGAAAAAATTTCTATTAAAATAGACAAAACACTCACACTTAACAAAACATAGCCAAATTGTACAAAAATGTGTGTCATTAAAAGCCCACTTTGAAAATGAGTTAAAACCCCTTCACCTATGAATTTAGCAGGATAAAATATAGTCGGAGCTAAAAATACACCTATGCTAATTTCAATCCCAATTAAGCTTGCTAGTAAAAATAAATATATTGATTTCATATTTTCTCCTATAATAAAGATAATTATAGTCTAATTTTTTAAATTCCATGCAACAAAGGCTCTATCAAATCCATTATAATCTTGATAAAAAGTAGCTTTAAAATCATTTTCTTTTAAAATTTTATTTAAAATTGTTTTTTGATCATAGCCAAACTCACATGCTAAGACTTTTGTGTTGTGATTTTTGGCAAAAAGAATAATTTCATGTAAAATTTCCCAACCTTTATCTCCACCAAACAAAGCATTGTGTGGTTCGTTTTGAACCCATTTATCTAAAGGATAGTCATTTTTTATGTAAGGAGGATTAGAAAAAATAAAGTCAAAATTTCCTTGTATATTTTTAAAATCACAAAGTTGAAAATTGATTAAATTTGAAACATTATGAAAATCTGCATTTTTTTTAGCAAGCTCTAATGCTTTTGGATTGATATCGCAAGCTTGTATAAAAATTTGTTTTAACTTTGCTAAGCAAATACTTAAAATTCCACTTCCAAAGCCAATTTCAAGTATATTTTTAAAAGAGTTATGATCTAAAATTTCTAAACATCTTTCAAGTAATATTTCACTATCAAAACGCGGTATCAAAACCCCTTTTTTAGTAAAAAAATCAAAACCATAAAATTGTGTTTTTTGAAATAAATACTCAAAAGGCTCACCATTTAAAAATCTATCTATATATTCTAAAAAAACTTTCTCATTGATTTGAAATTCAGGATTTAAAAAAATCCAAGCTTTATCTTTTTGCAAAAGCTCACAAAGAATAAAAAGTATATATTCTTTGTGAGTAGGATCTTTTGCGTAAGCTTGCTTTAAAGCTTGTTTGATTGAAATCATTGCAAAGCTTTGATTCTATCATAAATACAAGGATGACTTAGATGAAAGAAAGTATAAATTTTACTTGTTTTAACAAAGGCTTTGTTTTCTTTTGCTAAAGCTATGAGAGCATTTTTCATATCTTCTTTAGAGCTTAGTTTTGCTCCGTGTAAGTCAGCATTAAATTCATTTTTTTGACTCATTTTATTAAGCAGTGGAGAAATAATAAAAGTAAAAATATTTCCAAAAATCAATAAAAGTACAAAAACTCCAGCATTCACTCCATTTAAATGACTTTCAATATAAAAAAAGCTTGGTAAATGTGCAAAGATGAAAAATAAAGCAAAAAGCATCAAAGCACTAGCAAATAACATTTTTAGCAAATCTTTATGCACAAAATGTCCTAGCTCATGACCCAAAACAGCAATGAGTTCTTTTTCTTTTAAAGCATTTAAAAGTGTATCAAAAAGTACTACTCTTTTGCTTTTAAATAAGCCACCAAAATAAGCATTTAATCTTTTATCTCTTTTGCTTGCATCAATAACATAAACACCATTTGCACTAAAGCCACATTTTTGCATTAAATTAGTGATTTTTTCTAATAAATTTTCATCTTCAAGTTTTTTCATTTTGTTAAACATAGGTGCAATAAGTGTAGGGTAGATGAGATTTATAATAAGTATAATTATAAAACTTAGAGCAAAAGCCACTACCCACCAGTATGTGTTAAAAAATTCAAAGCAAAATACTAAGGCATAGATGATTAAAAAGCCAAAAACAAGCATTAGAGCTAAAGATTTAATGCTGTCTTTAACAAAAAGTGCTAAAGTCATATTTGAAAAGCCGTGTTTTTTATCTTTTATAAAGCTTTCATAATAGCTAAGTGGTAAATTTAAAATACTAATAATAAATAAAAATGCAAGCAAAAATAAAGTATTTTCTAAGGTAGAATTTTCTTTTATAAAAATTTCTTTTAAATACAAAAAGCCAAAGCTAATCCAAGAAATGTTAATCATCAGATTATAAAGATTAGAAAAGATTTTGTATTTTTCATTTTCTATGGCGATATTTGCAGCATTTTTATAATCTTGTTCATTTAAAATAATTGCTTGTTTTTCTCTTTCTTTTTTTAAAAAAGAAATTTGCACACAAGATATAAAAACCAAAAAAGCTGTGTAAATACATAAAATAGTTATCAAAGTCATAGTTTTTCCTTAAATAAATTTGAGTAATTTTATCTTATTTAAAATATATAAAGTTAATCAATATTTTCACTTTTTTCCAAAACCTCAAAATAAGCTTCTTCTAAAATACTAAGTTCATTTTCTAAAGAGTTTAGCTTTTCATAAAGGGTATTTATACCTAGTTCTTGATAGATTGCAGGATTGCTTAGAGCATTTTTGATTTCTTTGATTTCTTCTTCTAATTTATGAATTTTATCAGGATATGAGTTTAAAATTTCATTTTCTTTATAGCTTAGTTTTTTACTTGATTTTTCTTTTGTTTTTACACTTGTTGTGGTGTTTGTTTCTAAACTTTTAGAAAATTCTTCAAAGTCCTTGTATTCTTTTTCATTTTCTAAATATTCACTATAAGAAAGAACTTCTATGTTAATATTTGCATTATCTTCAAAAGCATAAAGTTTAGTTGCTATTTTATCAACAAAATATCTATCATGTGATACAAGCAAAATCGCACCTTCAAAAGAAAGTAAATATTCTTCTAAGATATTTATTGTAGCTATATCTAAATCATTTGTTGGTTCATCTAAGATTAATACATCATATTCTTTAGTAAAAAGCAAGGCAAGAGCAACTCTGTTTTTCTCGCCCCCACTTAGTACACTCACACTTTGCTCTAAAAATTCTTTTGGAAATAAAAATTGTTTTAAATACCCATAAACATGCATATTTTTACCACGCACTTGAATGTGATCGCCACCATTTGGGCAAAAAATTTCTAAAAGTTTTTTATCAGTATTTAATAAGCTCCTGCTTTGATCAAAATAGCCTATTTTAACTTCACCTCTTTTAATCTCTCCGCTATCAAGCGGAATTTGATCAAGTAAAATCTTTAAGAAAGTAGATTTTCCACAGCCATTTTTACCTACTATGGCTATGCGTTCACCTTGTAAAATTCGTGCATTAAAGTCTTTAAAAAGTGTCTTGTTGGCAATAGACTTTGAGATATTTTTAAGTTCAAAAAGCATTTTTTTGCGGTTTTGGCTTTGAGTTTGGTTAAAATTTTTACTTGCTCTTTTGATTTCAAGTTGTAAGCGCTTGATAGCTCCTGGGTTTTTCTTAGCTTCTTCACGCATTTTAAAAATGCGTTCTTTGCGCCCTTCGTTGCGTTTAAGCCTAGCTTTGACTCCTCTTCTTAGCCATTCTTCCTCACTTTTTAGTTGCTTAAGCAAGGTTTCATGGCTTTTAGCTAAGGAAGCTAAAATAGCTACTTTTTTTTCTAGATATTGCGTATATCCACCCTCAAAAATGCTTAATTTTCCCGCTTCTATTTCTACGCATTTTTGCGCTATAGCATCGATAAAATACCTATCATGAGAGATGAAAATAACACACATTTTAGAGGTTTTTAACCTTTCTTCTAAAAAGTTACTCATATATACATCTAGATGATTAGTTGGTTCATCAAGCAATAATATATCAGGATTTTTTAGCAAAAGTGTGCAAAGCCCTACGCGTCTTATTTCGCCCCCACTTAAAGAGCAAAGTGTTCTGTCTTTGTATTCTAATAGTTTAAATTCTTCTAATATTCTTTGTATTTTTTGGTCTAAATTCCATGCGTCTTTTGAATCTATAAATAAACTTAATTCATCTACTTTTTTTAAATATTCTTTATTTTCAGGATCAAAAGCTAGTTTTTCATTATAGCTTTCAAATTCTTTCAAGGCTTGGTAAATTTCTTCAAGTTCTTTTTTGATGGCTTCGCTTACGCTTAAGGTGCTTTCAAAGCTTACTTGTTGGCTTAACATACCTATACTAGCGTTATTTTGTTTAATTACTCTACCGCTATCTAGTTTTAAAGTTCCCATAAGGGCTTTTAAAAAGCTTGATTTTCCTTCGCCATTTTTGCCTATAATGGCGATTTTTTCTCCTAAATTTGCACTAAAATTTGCATTTTCTAAAACTATTTTTGTATTAAATTTCTTATTTGCATCGATTAAATCTATTAAAGCCAAATTTCTTTCCCAAATGTTTTTTGCGATTTTACTTTAAAAAGTATTAATTTTGCTTAAATAAAATTACGCCATGAGAGCATTTGTTTTTTTTACTTTATTAGTTTTATTTTTTGCTTTGGCAAATTGGTATATTTATAAAAGATTTTTAAGCAGGGTTGATTTTTTAAAACCTTATAAGAAGTTTGTATTAGCTTTTGTTTTAATAGTTTTTGCATGTGAATTAATCTTTTTTATAAATATGCGCGGGGACTTTTTACATGAAAAGTTTTATTATATTTTAGCTATTTTTCCTACTATTACCTGTTTTTTCTTGCTTTTTGGAGTGATTTTTGAATTTGGCTCTTGGATTTTTTTTAATGAAAATAAAAAAGAGCAAATTTTCAGTGTCCAAAGAAGAAAGTTTTTAAAATTAATTTTTGATTCTTGGCTTATTATACTTAGCGTTAGTATGGTATTTAAAGGTTTTGTAAATGCTATTAGCACACCTAGAGTCAATGAAGTAGATATTAAAATTAAAAATTTAAAAGAAGATTTAAATATAGTTTTAATTTCTGATGTGCATTTGGGAAAAAATTTAGGAGAAGATTTTTTAAAAACTTTAATCGATGAAGTTAATGTTTTAAATGCTGATATGGTCATTATAGCTGGGGATTTAATCGATGCAGATATTGCTAGTATGTCTTATATTAATCTATTAGAAAATTTTAAATCAAAATATGGTACTTATTTTGTTTATGGAAATCATGAATATTATAATGATATAAATGCGATAAGCAAAAAGCTTAAAACGCTTAAGAATTTCAAAGTTCTAGAAGATGAAAGTATTGATTTTGGGGATTTTACTTTAAGTGGGACTTTGGATTTGGCTGCTAAACGTTTGGGTTTTAAAGAAAGCAATATAGAAAAAATCAAAATGCAAATCAATCAAGAAAAAGTTAATATTTTAATCACGCATCAGCCAAAATATGTAAAAACTTATGATGTGAGTGGGTTTGATTTGATTTTATCAGGACATACACACGCAGGACAAATTTTTCCTTTTTCTTTGCTAGTATATTTAGAGCAAGGCTTTGTGTATGGGCTTTATAAATTAAGCAAAGATAGTTTGCTTTATGTAAGTAGTGGGGCTGGATTTTGGGGGCCTGCTGTGAGATTTTTAGCTCCTAGTGAGATAGCTTTGATTAGATTAAAAGGAGAATAAGTGGGATTTAGCAATAGTGCTTCAAAAATGTTTGGAATCATATCAAAATATAAATTTCCAAAAATCATACAAAAAAATATAAATAAAGCTTATGTAAATGCTTTTAATATCAATATGAGTGAATTTAAACCTTTAGAAGAATACGAGAGCTTAAATGCTTTATTTACAAGAACTTTGTTAAATGAACGAGAATTAGAAGATGGCTTTATAAGTCCAAGTGATGGTAAAATTTTAGAACTTGGAAGTAGTTTTCAAAATGATTTAAAAGAAAATTTAGCCTTTAGCATTAAAGGTTCAAGTTATAGTATAGAAGAGCTTTTAAAAAACTCAGCTAGCAAAGAAGAATTAGAAAACGGCATAGATTATGCAAATATTTATCTATCTCCAAAAGATTATCATCATTATCACGCACCTTGTAATATGCAAATTTTAAGTGCTACTTATATGAGTGGGGCTTTATTTAGTGTGAGTGAGGCAAAGTTAGCTAAGATTATAAACCTTTACACTAAAAATGAAAGAGTAGTTTTAAAGTGCTTAGTGGAGGAAAAATTTATACTTTGGATGGTATTTGTGGGTGCGCTAAATGTTGGTAAAATGCATTTTAGCTTTGATACTAGCATACAAACTAATGCTGCAAATTTTGATTTTACTCATACTTATGAAGATCTTTTTGTAAAAAAAGGTCAAAGACTTGGAAATTTTGAGCTAGGTTCAACTATAGTTTTAATCGCTCAAAAAGGATTTTTAAAATTTAGTAAAAACGCTTATGAGCAAGTTGAATTTTCTAAGAAGATTGCGGACTTTGTTTAGTCTCATCTTCATTGGCAACTTTATATAAAAAGGCAAAAATTTCAGCCACTGCTTTATACATATTAGGTGGGATTTCATCGCCTAGATCAAGTTTGCTAAGCACTTCTACTAAGTCTTTGTCTTCTTTTATGGGTATGCCATTTTCTTTGGCTAAAGAGATGATTTTAGCAGCGTTTTCACCTTTGGCATTAGCTAGGATTTTTGGTGCATTTTGTTCTTCTTTGTTATAGCCTAGTGCAACGGCTTTTTTTGTTTTTTTAGCCATTTTTAAGCCCTTGTGTCAAAACCCATATTAAAGTCATTATATTCTTCTTGATTGTGAAATTTACTTTTAATTATATCGCTGATGAAAAAATTAGAGCTTAGAAGTCCTACTTTAACTAAGGCTTTTTTTAGTTCATGTGCTCTTTCATAAAGTTTTTTTCTAAAATTAGCATTTTCTATCATCATATTTATATCGATGTATTTATCATTACTTAGAGATAAAAATACATTGATTTTTCCTAATTTTTCAAATTCAAGATTAATTTGTGCATAAAATTTATCTTTTTTACCGCGTTTAAAAACTACATTAGATTTTTCTAAATCATCCCAAAAGAAAGGTAAAAAAGTATGAATGCTATTATTGGCTAAAGATAAAAGTTGATTAAATTCAAGCTGAGCTATAAGACGATTTGCTTGATTTAGTATGCTTTCATTGTCTAAATTTTTGGCTAGATTAGAAACTTGCAAAAGAGTGGATTTAATATCTTTTTGTAATTCTGAAGAAATTTCTGTGCTATCTTTTTGGGTGATTTTTCCAAGATCTTTTATAGAAAGTTCTAATCTTTTTTCTATATTTTTTATATCATCTAAAGAATTTTTTGCCTCATAATTTTTAGGATCTAAAGCTTTTAAAACTTCATTGAGTTTTCTTCCTATTAAGCCTAGTTCTTTGTTTAGATTGTTTAAAAGCTCTTCTTGTAAATTTTGGCTAAAATTAAGATTTTTACTTACATTTTGTTTGAAAATATCTTCTAGTAAAATTTTACCCGAAGTGCTTTTAAATATATCTTCTAACTTAGTATTATTTGTTTGTGAATTTTGACTTTTGCTATCATTTTTGCTTAAATCTTCAGTATTTTTTTGCTGTGTTTTTGGCTCTTCTTTGGGATTTTCTTTGATATCTTTACTTTGTGGTATTTTTTCTTCTTTTGTGTTTTGAATTTCTTTATCTTTTACTATGCTTTCTTGTTTTTGTTGAGTTTCTTTTTTATCCTCTGTGCTTTTTTGTGGAGTTTTTATTTCTTCTTTTAACTCTTTTTTGATGTCTTTAGTGTGTGGAGTTTTGTTTAAATTTTCTTGTGTTGTTTCGGTTTTGTTTTTGTGATTTTTTATATCTTTTAAAAGTATTATAAAATCTTTTATATTTTGGCTAAGTTCTTTTAGTATATGAGTGTTTTGAATTTTTATGTTTTCGGGTTTAGCTAGTTCTTTGTTGATAAGTGTTAAATTTTTATTAAGATTTTTGATAAAATTATCCGCAATATTTTGGAGTTTTTCTTGACTAATAGAACTTGGGTTTTTATTGATATAATTTTTAAAATTTTCTATTTTATCAAATAGCTTAAAAAGTGTTTTGTAGTTTGTATTTTCCAAAGAAATTTTATTATCTTTTTTGTGATTTTGTAAGATGTGAATAAGCTCTTTTAAGGTGCTTGTAGTATCAAGATTTTTAAGATCTAAATTACTTATATCGCGTTTTAAATTTTCACTTGTAGCGCCTTTTATGGTATTTAAAAGATTAAAAAAGCTTTGTGGTAAATTTTGCTCTTTTAAAGAATGATTGAGTTTTGCTTCTAAAAATACACCTGAATTTTTTACCAAAGATGAAAGATTTTTATTATTAATATCTTTAGCAGGCTTGACTAAATCTTCTAAAATTTTAAGCAGTTTTTCAAATTCAGGATTTTTTGAAAGCTCTGCTTGGAGTTTTTTTACTTCATTGGCAAAATTAGGTGCAAAATTTAAATCTTTGTGATTTTTTAATACTGCTAAATCAGGATCTTTGTTGGTTTTGATTTGATCTAAGAGTTTATTCAATAATTCTTGTAATTTTTGATCGATTTTGCTTACATAATCTTTAGGTAGTTTGATCTCGGGATCATTTTTAGAAAATAAAGGATTTTTTAACGCTTCATTGAGAGAGGTTTTTTTGTCTGATTTTTCACTTTTATTTTCTTTATTTGTTTCATTTTTTGCAAACTGATTTTGATTATTAGAGATATTAGTTATCATCTAGCATTACCATATTACCAGGTTTTCTTTTAAATTTGGTAAGTTTTTTAAATTTTGGTTTATCGATGGCAAATAGTATCAAAATACTTAATAAAACTATATAAAAATACATAAAGCCATAAGCTTGAAAATAATACATCAAAGTTCCCAAAACTGCAGGTGCAAATAAAGCACCAAAAGAATAGGTAAAAAGAACTGCTCTGCCAAGTTCAACTCTTTTGCTAGGATTATCAAGCATATCATTTGCTCTTGCTAAAGAAAGAGCGTATAAACAACACATACCCATGCCTAGCAAAAATCCAAAAAAGTATTTTAGATAAATATTATATTCTAAAAGTAGTATGCAAAGCATAGCGCTTAAAGCAATAAAAGCACACAATATAATGGCAAATTTTCTGCTAATTTTATCAGAAAGAGTTCCGATATAAAGTTGCGAAATAAAGCCACCTACCATAGTAGAGAAAATAAAAATAGAAGCTTCTTTTGCGCCAAATCCTTGTATAAGCACAAATAAAGAAGCCATGGAAAAAAAGCCATTTAAAAGCATGCCCGCTATAAAACTTGTTACTAAGGCTAAAGGCACTATATCAAAAACCTTAGGAATGGAAATTTTTGTTTTTTGTGGCAAAATAGGCTCTTTAATGCGGATTAAAAATAAAGGAATGGAAGCAAACATAATGAAACTAGCACTTAAAATAAATACTGTATTACTTGGAAAGTCAAAAGACATAAGTAAAATTCCAAAACCTGATGATGAATAAAATACAACCTCATAAAAGGCTATTACTCTTGAGCGAATAGTGTTTTTTGCTTTTTCATTAAGCCATGATTCTATTACCATTAAAAGCGCATAATAGCAAAAACCTAGCAAAAATCTTAAAAACATCCAAAAATAAAGATTAGAATTTAAGCTATGAAGCATGGTGGCTATACCAAAAATAATAGCAAAAATTCCAAATGATCTTATATGTCCTACTTTAGAAACTATTCTATGGGCACTAATTGTACTTACCATAGCACCAAGAAAATAACAACTTCCTATTACGCCTATATAAAAATTACTAATATTATTATGCTTTAAAATAATAGCTATGGAATTTACTGTTAAGGCACTTCCTATGAAAACAAAAATCATACCAAGAAATAATGCTGTTAGTGATCTAATCGTTCTTTTTGAGCTTAACATTTTCTTATTAAAAAATTATATATTAATACCGCTATGGGTGTGACAAACATTGCACAAAACAAGGCAAAAATACTCATTAAACCTTGAAACTCTAAAAATAAAAATCCTGCTATTAAAAACACATAGGCAAAAATTTTAAATAAAGAAAAAAAAGCTAATGCGTTTTTAAAAATACTTTTAAATTTTGGTTTTAAATCGTCATCTATATGGATAAATTTTATAATTTTTGGCAAAGAATATTGTTTTTTAGCAAAAATTTGTAAAGGTCTTTGCGTAAAATCATAATTTTTAGCTGCTTTAAAAATAAAATTTTTATAATTTAAAAAAGATATTAGAATGATTAAATTTTGAGCTAAAAAGCCAAATTCAAAGCTTATAAAGGTTTTAAAGCTTAATTCTTTGTAAAAAAAAACTCCTGCTAAGAAAAGTAAATTTAATCCTAGCAAGAGTTTTAATAAAATTTTAGGCTTTAGGATCATTTTTTAAATCTTTATAGCGATTTTCTTCTTTAAATTCTTCGTAACTTTTTACTTGTGCTTTGTAGGCTTTATAAACATTTAAAATCGCCGCAGCTACTCCTATAAACACTCCTACCCAAAAAAGCCAAACAATACCGGTTAAGTTTTTTAAAAAATAGCCTATACCAACTCCGATTAAAACAGCCACAACCATGGATATACCAAGGCTTAATCCATCTGCAGCTTCTATACCTTTGCGAATGATTTTTTGTCTTTTATTCATAATGCTTTAAAACTTTCTTGTGCTGCTTGTATAGTTTTATCAATGATTTTTTTATCTATACATTCACATATAAAACCTGTTTCAAATTGAGATGGTGCTAAATACACACCTTTGCTTAGCATCTGTGTATGAAATTTGGCAAATAATTTAGTATCTGATTTTAAAGCGTCTTGATAATTATTAACAGGGTTTTCACAAAAGAAAAATCCAAACATAGAACCAACGCAATTAACTTGCAAAGGAATTTTGCAATCATTTGCAGCTTCTTTAAAGCCTTGAGTAAGTCTTTTGCCTAGTTTTTCTAATTTTTCATACAAGCCTTCATAGTTTCTTGCTTTTTTTAAGCTCGCATAACCTGCAGCCATAGCAAGAGGATTGCCACTTAGTGTTCCTGCTTGATATACCCCGCCCAAAGGACTTAATAAATCCATGATTTCAGCTCTTGCAGCAAAAGCAGCTGCAGGAATACCTCCGCCTATAACCTTACCAAAAGTTACTATATCAGCTTTTATATTATTAATCCCAAAAGAGCCAAGATATGAAGCTCTAAAGCCACTCATAACTTCATCAAAAATTAAAAGAATTTGACACTCATCACATAGTTTTCTTAGCTCTTGTAAAAATTCTATTTTAGCAGGTACTAAACCCATATTTCCTGCAATTGGCTCTATGATGATACAAGCTATATTATCATCATTATTGATTAAGTTTTTAACACTATCAATATCATTATAAACAGCTACTAGAGTATTTTTAGCTACATCGGCTAAAACTCCTAGTGAGCTTGGGGTATTAAAAGTAGCTGCACCGCTTCCAGCACTTACTAATAAAGAATCAGAATGCCCATGATAACATCCTTCAAATTTGATGATTTTATCTTTTTTACTAAATCCTCTTGCAAGACGAATAGCACTCATAGTAGCTTCAGTGCCACTACTTACAAAACGGATTTTATCCAAATGTGGCCAATCTTTTAAGATAAATTTGGCCAATTTAGTTTCAGCTAAAGTTGGCGCACCAAAGCTCGAGCCATGCTCTAATGCTTTTTTACAAGCTTTTTCAATATCCTCATCACAATGTCCAAAAAGTAAAGGTCCCCAACTTTGCACATAATCTATATAAGTATTTTCTTCTATATCGCTAATATAAGCACCTTTGCCTTGTTTGATAAATAAAGGATTGCTACTTACACTTGCAAAAGCACGCACTGGGGAATCTACCCCACCTGCTATATACTCACAAGCTTCCTCAAAGGCTTTTTTATTGTTTTTCATTTTTTACTCCTTTTATTGCTAGTAATATAATCATAAAGTGATTTTATTTCATCTTCTGTTAGCGAGTAAGTTGGCATAATGCTTTTTGCCTCTTGAGGTTGATTTAGAATTTTTCTAAAACGCGTATAAGGAGTGTTTTTAATACTTGGCACAATAAAAGGAATTTTTTCTCCATTTTTAGCGTAATAACCTAGTATTTGTTGACCTCCATCGCCATGACATTTAGCACAACTTATGCCTCTTGGATTTTTGTAAAGGGACTCTTGGTATTCTTTAGGAGAGATAAAATCTTCAGCCCAAGCACCATAAATTATAAAAAATAAAAATAATACAATTTTCATTCATTGCCTTTAACAAAAAAAGAAGTTTTGTTATGATACAATTTTTTAAGTTAAAGAAAGCTATAAAATTTAAGGAAAGAAATGACACTTTTAGATGGTAAAAAGCTAAGTGATAAGTTAAAAGAAAATTTAAAACAAGAAGTATTAGAACTTAAAGCTCAAAGTATAGAGCCTTGTTTGGCTGTAATTTTAGTAGGCGAGGATCCTGCTAGTGCTACTTATGTGGGTTCTAAAGCAAAAGCTTGCGAGCAATGTGAAATTAAGTCTTTAGTTTATAAACTTGATGTAAATACAACTCAAAATGAGCTTTTGGCTTTGATTAATACTTTAAATCATGATGATAGTATAGATGGAATTTTAGTTCAACTTCCATTGCCATCGCATATTAATAAAGATATAATCTTAGAAAGTATTAACTTTAATAAAGATGTAGACGGCTTTCACCCCTTTAATGTCGGAAATTTAAATCTTAATTTAAAAGGTGGTTTTTTACCATGTACACCTTTAGGCGTTATGAAAATTTTAGAACATTATGATATAAAATTACAAGGAGCTAGTGTAGTTGTAATAGGAGCTTCAAATATAGTAGGCCGTCCTATGGCTACTCTTTTGTTAAATGCTAATGCTAGTGTGAGTATTTGTCACATTTATACAAAAGATTTAAAAGCTTATACAAAAAATGCTGATATTGTTATCGTAGCAGCAGGTTGTCCAAATCTTTTAAAAGAAGATATGGTTAAAGAAGGTGTGGTGGTAATTGATGTTGGGATTAATAGAGTTGATGGAAAAATAGTAGGCGATGTCGATTTTGAAAATGTTAGTAAAAAAGCTAGTTATATCACTCCTGTACCAGGTGGAGTAGGGCCTATGACTATTGCTATGCTTTTAGAAAATACTATAAAATCAGCTAAAAATAGGATAAAAAAATGAAATTTTTGAAGAAAATTTATAAATTTACACAATCTTGGACGGGAACTTTAGTAGTTGTTTTATTGATTATATTTTTCTTTATACAAGCTTTTACTATACCAAGCGGTTCTATGAAAAATACTTTATTAGTAGGGGATTTTTTATTTGTAAAAAAATTTTCTTATGGTATTCCAACCCCACATATTCCTTGGGTGGAAATTCCTGTTTTACCTGATTTTAATAAAAATGGACATTTAGTAAGTGGTGAAGGTCCTAAAAGAGGGGATATTGTGGTATTTAGATATCCGCATGAGCCAAAAATCCACTATGTAAAAAGATGTGTGGCCAAAGGCGGAGATGAAGTAGTTTTTGCAAATAAAACCTTATATGTGCGTATGGTTGAGGGTGATGAATATATGAAAGATTATTATCCTAATAAAACAAAAATCATAGGCGGAAGACTTTTTGTAAAAGAGCCTTTTGTAGAAAAAGGAATACATTATGATTCTAGAGTGGATATAGACAGTGTATTTTTTCGTTATTTAAATTTGGGGCAATTTGCTATGAAGCCTGCTTCTTTTGATGAATTAGGTGCTAATAATATTTATGGTTTTAATGCTTATTATTATAAAGTACCTGAAAATGAATATTTTATGATGGGCGATAACCGTGATCATTCTAGCGATAGTCGATTTTGGGGAAGTGTAGATTATAAATATATAGTTGGGCAACCTTGGTTTATTTATTTTTCATGGGATGAAAATAAAAAAGTTAGATGGGAAAGAGTAGGGCGTTTAGTTGAAACTATAGAAAAAGATGAACGCTTTATTCATCATAATGAAAGCGACATAGAAGCTTTAGAATAATTACCCAAAGAAACAAATAAAAATAGTTTGTGTAGAAAATGTATAGTTTCTACACAAAATTTTTTAAAAATATACAATCTTGATTTTACTCGTAGAATTTTTTAAGCTCCAAGTTGTAACAATTACAAAAATTAAAATTAGTATAAGATAAAAGGATAGAAAATGCTAAGCCAAAGATCTCAAAATTTAGGAGAATCCTTAACTTTAGTAATGACTGATATAGCCAAAACTTTAAAAGCAAATGGTGAGAAAGTTATTAGTTTTTCGGCAGGTGAGCCTGATTTTGATACTCCAGAAATCATTAAAAAAGCAGCAATTGAAGCTATTGAAAAAGGTTGTGGAGCTTATACGCCAGTTGTGGGTATAAAAGAAGTTATAGAGGCTATACAATATAAATTTAAAAATGATAATAATTTAGATTATAAAACAAGTGAAATCATTACCAATGTTGGTGCTAAACATTCTTTGTTTATGGCGATTGAGTGTTTAGTTGAAGAAGGTGATGAGGTTATCATTCCAAGTCCTTATTGGGTGAGTTATCCTGAAATGGTAAAATTTGCAGGCGCAACTCCTGTGTTTATAGAAGGCGAAGCAAAAAATGGATTTAAAATCACCCCAGAACAATTAAAACAAGCTATTACTTCAAAAACTAAGGTTTTGATGTTTAATTCTCCATCAAATCCTACAGGAGCTATATATTCTAAAGAAGAAATAAGTGCTTTAGCTAAGGTTTTAGAAGGAACTAAAATAGTAGTTTTAAGTGATGAAATTTACGAAAAATTAGTTTATGATGGAGAATTTTGTGCCTTTGCACAAGTTAGTGAAGATGCTTTAAATAGAACTGTAAGTATTAATGGTCTTAGCAAATGTGGTGCTATGCCAGGGTGGCGTTTTGGATACATGGCGAGTAAAATGAGCGAGTTTAATAATGCTGTTAAAAAACTACAAGGGCAAAGTACATCAAATATTTGTTCAATCATCCAACACGCAGCTTTACCAGCCTTACTTGGAAAAGCAGATAATGATATTGAAATGATGAGACAAGCCTTTTTAAAGCGTAGAGAATTAGCTTGTGAAATTTTAGCCAAAAGCGATAAGTTAAAATTAGAACAAATTCCACAAGGAGCTTTTTATTTATTTATATCTTGCAAAGAAGTTGATAATGATTCTATGAGATTTTGTAAAAGACTACTAGAAGAGCAAAAAGTAGCTTTGGTGCCAGGTATTGGTTTTGGCATGGAAGGGTATTTTAGGCTCTCTTATGCAACTAATGAAAAAGATATTATTGAAGGTTGTGAAAAAATCGTTGAATTTGTAAAAAACTACTAATTTCTTAAGCCTGTTAAAAACAGGCTTTCTTTCAAAAAAACTTATAAGCAAGTCTTTGGTATGATTATGCAAAAAATATAGGAAAAATAATGGAATTTGAAGTTCAATATAAAAGTGCAAATGCTAGAGCTTGTCGTATAAAAACTACACATAGTGAAATTTTAACTCCTATTTTTATGCCCGTTGGAACTTTGGCTGCGATTAAAAGTTTAGATGCTGTTGATATGAGTGAGATTTTAAATGCAAAAATTATTTTAGCAAATACTTATCATTTGTATTTAAGGCCTGGTTCTAAAGTGATTAAGCAAATGGGTGGCCTGCACGGTTTTAGTAAATTTGAAGGCTCTTTTTTAACAGATAGTGGAGGTTTTCAAGCTTTTTCTTTAAGTAAAAATTCAAAACCTGATGAAAAAGGTATTCAATTTAAAAGTCATATCGATGGAAGTTTGCACTATTTTACCCCGCAAAGTGTTTTAGATGCACAATATGATTTTAATTCAGATATTATGATGATTTTAGATGATTTAGTGGCCTTACCTGCAAGTAAAGAAAGGATAGAACTTTCTCTAAAACGCACTATAAAATGGGCAAGAGAAGCTATTGATTATCATAAGTTAAAACAAAGTCAAGGTGTGGGAATAGGGCAAAATATCTTTGGTATTATCCAAGGTGGGACTGATTTTGAAGCTAGAAAAATTTGCTCTCAAGCACTTTGTGAGATGGATTTTGATGGGCTTGCTATAGGTGGATTAAGCGTGGGAGAAGAAAATGAGGCTATGTATGATACGGTTGAAGCTATGATGCCTTATGTGGATAACAATCGCCCTAGATATTTAATGGGAGTTGGCACGCCTGAAGATTTAGTAGAAAATGTAGCAAGAGGTGTGGATATGTTTGATTGCGTGATGCCAACAAGAAATGCAAGAAATGGTACTTTATTTACTAGCTTTGGAAAATTTAATATCAAAAAAGCAGAATTTATCACTGATCATGCCCCTATAGACGGCAAATGTTCTTGCTATACATGTAAGAATTTTTCAAGGGCCTATTTAAATCATTTATTTAAAGCCAAAGAATTAACCTTTTTTAGACTTGCAAGTATTCATAATTTACACTATTATTTAAATTTGGTCAAGCAAATGCGTGAAGCTATTATTAAAGATGAATTTGAAAATTTTAGAAAAGAATTTTATAGGCAAAGAATGTGTTAAATGATGTTTTAAAACAAATTATTAGCAATATTAATATATCAAATGCTTATTATGAATTTGATGATTTTGATATTTTCACTCTAGATATAACTAAAAATTCTAAAAGTGTATTTGTTTTTAAAGAAAATCAAATTTTTGAGTATAAAGATGAAAATTTGATTTTATTTTCTAATACGGAATTTATAGCTATATTAAAAGAAATTTTGCAAAATGAAAAAGAAAAAAATAATACCATTAACCTTTCTATAGAAAAAAGAGAGGAGTTGATTTTAGAAAATAAAAAAGTAAAGAATTTCTTGACAAAATATTTTATATTAAAAGTCAAGCTTAGTAAAAGTTATAACATGGTTTCTTCTGTTTTAGAGGCTTGTAAAATTTGTCATAGTAAGCATCATTTTATAAAGAAAAGTTTAAAAACAATTATTTTAAATTTAGCTGTTTTGGAAAAAAATATTAAAGAAAATATATCAAGATTAGAAGGGATTTACACTTATATTAATACCGCAAGAAATGAAAAAATAAATAAAAATATTTACTTTTTAAGTATTATGTCTGCAATTTTTTTACCTTTAAATTTAATCGTTGGATTTTTTGGTATGAATACCAAAAATTTATTTTTATCTGAAAATGAATACGGAACTTACTATATTTTAGCTGTGATTTTAACGATATTTTTTATTTTATTTTTATGGTATCAATTTAAAGATAAAAAAGAATTGGATTTGGATGAATTTTCTGTAAAAAAGAAGTAAGTGGTACGCCCAAGAGGATTCGAACCTCTGACCTTTTGAACCGCAATCAAATGCTCTATCCAGCTGAGCTATGGGCGCAAAAATAAAGAGTAATTTTATCAAAAAATTCTTAAAATTAGCAAAAATAAATATTTTTATAGAATTTTTATATTTTTATGCTAATCTTCTTTTTAATATTTTAGCTTAAGGCAAAGTCATGATACATAAGATTTTAATAGCCAATAGAGGTGAGATTGCAGTAAGGGTGATCCGTGCTTGTAGAGATTTGCATATACAAAGTGTTGCTGTTTATACTGAACCTGATTATGAGTGTTTGCATGTAAAAGTTGCTGATGAAGCATATAGAATAGGAACTGATGCCATAAGAGGGTATTTAGATGGTAAAAGAATAGTTGAGATTGCTAAAGCTTGTGGAGCTGATGCTATACATCCTGGGTATGGTTTTTTAAGTGAAAATTATGAATTTGCAAAAGAATGCGAAGAAGCAGGGATTATCTTTATAGGTCCAAAATCAGATGTTATCCGTAAAATGGGTAATAAAAACATAGCAAGATATTTAATGAAAAAAAATGGAATCCCTGTAGTTCCAGGTACTGAAAAATTAAATCATTGCACATTAGAAGAAATCAAACTTCAAGCTTTAAAAATAGGCTATCCTGTAATTTTAAAAGCTAGTGGTGGTGGTGGCGGTAGAGGTATACGCGTAGTACATAAAGAAGAGGATTTAGAAAAATCTTTTGAAGCATGCAAAAGAGAAGCACTAAGTTTTTTTAAAAATGATGAAGTTTTTATGGAAAAATATGTTATTAATCCAAGGCATATTGAATTTCAAATTTTAGCAGATAATTATGGTAATATCATTCATCTTTGTGAAAGAGATTGCTCAATACAAAGAAGACATCAAAAAATCATTGAAATAGCACCTTGCCCAAGTATTTCAGAAAAACTAAGAAAAACCATAGGAGTTACTGCAGTAGCTGCTGCAAAAGCTGTGGGCTATACGAATGTTGGGACGGTTGAGTTTTTACTTGATGATTATAATAGATTTTATTTTATGGAAATGAATACAAGAATTCAAGTAGAACACCCAATTACTGAAGAAATTACGGGGATTGACCTTATTACAAGACAAATTCGTATAGCAAATGGGGAAATTTTAGATCTTGAGCAAAGCGATATAAAACCAAGAGGTTTCGCGATAGAAGCTAGGATTACAGCAGAAAATGTATGGAAAAATTTCATTCCAAGTCCAGGCAAAATTACAGAGTATTTTCCAGCTTTAGGGCCATCTGTGAGAGTGGATAGTCATTTATATAAAGACTATACTGTACCACCTTATTATGATTCTTTACTTGCAAAATTAATTGTTAAGGGTTCAAGTTATGATAGTGCAGTTAATAGACTTGAGAGAGCTTTGAAAGAATTTGTGATTGATGATATTAGAACAACTGTTCCATTTTTGATTGCAATTACCAAAATAAGAGAATTTAGAAGAGGGTATTTTGATACTTCTTTCATAGAAACACATATGGAAGAGCTTTTGGAAAAGACAGAAGATAGACACCAAGAAAATAAAGAAGAAGTAATTGCTGCTATAGCTGCAGCCTTACAAAAGATAAAAGAAAGTAGGCAATCATGAGTTTTTTAGATGAATTAAAAGATATAAAAAAAGCACTCCAAAAAGAACAAGGTCAAACAAAAAAAGAAAAGGTTAAAGCGAGTAAAAGCGGAGTTAGTATGAAAAATACTGACTTAGATGCTATACAAAAAGACTTAGCTAAGCAAAATGAAGATAAAAAGCAAGAACAAGAATTTGAAGATATGTTTTTAAAAGAAGAGCGTTTAGCTAATGAATTTATGGAATTTGTAAAAAATAGTGATATTAAAAAGATCTAATGAATAATATTATTGGTTTTTGTACTTTAGAAGAAGAATGTCCTTATCTTGAAAATAGATATTGTAGAAATGAGTATAATTATATATCTTTTATTAACAAAGCACAAAATCAAGAATTAGTTTCAAGAGGTTGGCGTCGCTTTGGTTCATATTTTTCAAGACCAATATGTAATGATTGTAATGAATGTCAAAATTTGCGTATTTTGGTAGAAAATTTCCATTTTAGCAAAAGCTATCGTAGGGTTTTAAAAAAAAATATAGCTACTAAAATAATCTTACAAAAACCTTCTTTAAGTGATGAGCATTTATTGCTTTATGAAAAATACCACCATTATCAAAAAGATAAAAGAAATTGGAAAATTTATGATTTAAATTTTAGAAAATATTACAATCTTTATGTAGATAATGCAGGTACTTTTGGATATGAACTTGATTTTTATATAGATAATAAGTTAGTGTGTGTTGATTTGATTGATATTTTAGAAGATGGAATTTCTAGTATATATTGTTTTTATGATCCTGATTTTTCACATCTAAGTCTTGGAAAATACTCGCTTTTAACAGAAATCAAGCTTGCACAATTAAAAAAATTAAAATATATTTATTTAGGATATTTTGTAAAAGGGTGTCAATCTTTATCGTATAAAGCCGATTATAGTCCAAATGAAATTTTAAAACACACTAGTGCTTTAGATGAACAGGCATTTTTGTGGAGTTAGGTTTATAGAGAGGATTTTATGCAAGTAGTGCAAACTTTAGAATCTGTTAGTGTTAATACTGATGATTTTTTAATGTTTAAATATTTTCAAGATCTTATCCGTAAAAATTTTTCTAAAGTCATAGGAAATAAAAACAAAACCCTATCTTTTTTTGTGGAAAATGAAATTCCTCAAAGAAGATATTTTTTAAAACTTGTTAATCACAAGTATAAAAAAAATACTGGAAACCAAATCGATAATCTTGCTTTTGCGTATTATAAGACCTTTAAATTAAATCTTGCTCAAGCAAATACTTTAAAGCCTGTAATCTTTGCTAAAATAGGTTTTGCACAAAAAAATATCTTAATAACTTTAAGTTCTAATGAAAAAATGTTTGCTGTATATTTAGAGCAATATTTTAAAGATCATAAAAGCATGTATGATGAGAAAAATTGTATTTTTTCAGTAGAATACAAAGATGATAATACTTTAAATCTTTTAGAAATTTTAGCAAGCGTAAATGAGCATTTAAAATATTGTGTGGATTTTACAATCAATGAAACTCAACTTTTAGAATTTAGAAATAAAATGAAAAATAAAGCCAATACTAATTGGAAATTTAATGCTTTGGCTAAACTTTTTGAGAATTATTTCCAAACTTTAGGATGTAATTCTAATGATGATTTTGCTACTATTAGACAAAATTATCTTAATTTGGTTAAAATTTATCATCCTGATCGCCATCAAGGTAAAAGCAAAATCGAACAAGCTTATTGTCGTGAGGAATTTGAAAAAATTCAGCTTGCTTATGAGAGTTTAAAATCTTTATATAAAAACAATACATAATCTCCAAATAACATCATTTTAAGTTGCAATTTATTAAAATTAATTTTTATAAAATTCTAGGAAGAAATTTTGGTTGCTGATAGAAAATTATTTTTTTTAAGTTGCATTCTAATAACTATAGGGATACTTTTTTCATATTCTTTAAGTGCTTTTACTGTGCTTTATTTAGAATATAATGAATTTCATTTTTTTATCAGACAGCTTTTTTTCGGACTTAGTGGTATAGCTATTATTTATTTTGTTTCAAGATTAAATCCTGATAGTAAAATGGCACATTATTTAATGATAAGTGTTTTATTAATCTCTTTTTTATTTATACTTATTTTGCCTTTTTTACCGACCTTTCTTGCTACTGCAGCAGGTGGTGCTAAAAGGTGGATCAGGCTTGGTCCTTTATCTATTTCTCCTGTTGAATTTTTTAAGATAGGTTTGATTTATTTCCTTGCTTGGTCTTATACAAGAAGGATTGATGATAGCAAAAAAGCAATCAAACACGAAGTTTTAATTTTAATTCCTTATTTTATTTTAGCTGCTTTTGTTATTGGTTATATTTATATGACACAAAATGATTTAGGCCAAAGTGTTATCTCTTTTTTCTTGGTTTTTGCTTTAGCATTTTTTGCAGGAGCTAGTAAAAGACTTTTTGCTTTTGGCGTGGTTATTGTTGGAATGATTGGGGTTTTGGTGATTTTAAGTAATCAAAGAAGAATTCAGCGTATTTCTGCTTGGTGGGGAAATATCCAAGATGCGTTTTTACCTTTTTTTCCTGATTGGCTAGCAAGTGCTTTAAGAGTAAGCCATAACTCAGAACCTTATCAAATTTCACATAGTTTAAATGCTATAGCTCATGGTGGATTTTTTGGAGAAGGGTTGGGCCTTGGAACTTTTAAATTGGGATTTTTAAGTGAGGTGCATACGGATTTTGTTTTATCAGGGATTACTGAGGAAATAGGATTGTTAGGATTGAGCATTATATGTTTGATTTATTTGATGGTCATACTTAGAATTTTTAGAATTGCTGGGCGTTGTGAAAATAAGGTCCATTTTTTATTTTGTTCAGGTGTAGCTTTACTTTTATTATTTTCATTTTTTATGAATGCTTTTGGAATTATTTCTTTAACTCCATTAAAAGGAGTTGCTGTGCCACTTTTAAGTTATGGCGGCAGTTCTATGTGGTCTATTTGTCTTGGAATAGGTTATGTTTTAATGATTAGCAAGAAGGTAAAAATTTAAACTCATTAATTAAAATATATAAAAATTAACTTAAATAAAAAATATTCTATAACAACTCTTTACAAAAAACTTTTTTCTGCTATAATTATGCTCACATTTATTATAAAGGAGGCGGATATGAAGAAATACAGGCGTTTAAACACATTATAATCATTTATCAATTTTATTTTAATTTTAATAAAGGAAAAAAATGAAAAAAATATTATATGTTGTTTTAGCGTTATTTGGTATATTAGCTTTAGGTGCTTGTTCAAGCGATAAAAATCAAGCTAGTGCTTCTGGTGAAAAAGTTTATAAAGTAGGTATAGCTGCAAATTATCCTCCTTTTGATTTTATTAAAGATGCAAAAATTACCGGCTTTGATGTTGATTTATTGGAAGAAATTGCTAAAAGAGAAAATTTAAAACTTGAATGGGTAAATATGAGTTTTGATGGTTTAATTCCTGCCTTAAAAGCTGGAAAGATTGATATGATAGCTTCTGCTATGAGTTCAACTCCTCAAAGATTAGCAAGTATGGATTTTAGTGATACTTATTTCAATACTAAAAATTTATATTTAAAATTAAAAACAGATTCTAGTATTAGCGATAAACAAAGTTTGGAAGGTAAAAAAATAGGTGTTCAACTTGGAACTATTCAAGAAAGTGCTGCTAAGACTATTCCAAATGCTCAAGTAGTTGCAAGTGAAGAAATGTTAGCAGCAATTTTAGCTTTAAAAGCTGGCAAAGTAGATGCAGTTTTAACGGATAAAGATATTGGTAAAGGTTATTTAAAAACTAATGAAGAGCTAGAAGCATTTTTAGAAGAAAATGATGGAAGTTCAGGGTTTTGTATAGCTTTTGATAAAGGAAAACAAAGTGAGCTTGTTCAAAAAATTAATGCAGGTTTAGAAAAAGTTAAAGCTGATGGTACTTACCAAAAAATCGTAGAAAAATACGATTTACAATAATTAACTTAAAGCCTTGATACTTATATTCAAGGCTTTAAAAAAATATTCTATATCTTCTTTTGTATGTGTATAATGAAAACCCACTCTTAGCCAACCTGGTTTAGATTTTAATTCTTGATTGTCTTTTAGATTGAGTAAATCATGTCCATAAGGTCCTGCACAAGCACAACCTGCTCTTGTTTCTATCTTATAAGTTTTACTTAGTTTATAAGCTAAATCAAAAGGAGAAATTCCTTCTATATTAAAAGCAAAAATAGGTAATCTATTAGTGATATTTTTTGCATATAAGATCATTTTTGGAAAATTTGTACATTGTTTGAAAAAATATTCACAAAGTTCTTTTTCTTTTTTTTCTATATTTTTTAAACCTATTTCATTGCGTATTTTAAAAGCCAAACTTGCTCTAATAAGCTGAATAATTCCAGGCGTGCCACCTTCTTCTAAATTTTCAACTTCGCATAAATATTGTTGAGATGTTCTTGAAACATAGCCCACAGTTCCACCTGCTGCAAAGCTAGGGGTATTGCCACATAGATTTTTTTTGATAACAAGTAAGCCACAAGATCCTACACCTCCAAGTAGTTTATGAGAGCTAATAAACACTGCATCGTAAAATTTAGGATCTAAATTAGCATAAGGAGCTAAAGTGGAAATATCAAAAGCAACTATACCGTTGTGTTGTTTGATTAAAGTGTAAATTTTTTTATAATCACTTAAAATTCCTGTAACATTAGAAGCTGCATTAAAGCTTGCTATGATTTGTCTGTTTTTGGATTTTTGTAATAATTTTTCTAAAAAATTAAAATCTAATTCTCCATTTTTATCTAAGGGCACTCGAACGTATTCACACAAAGCTTCTCTAAATGAAAGTTCATTAGAATGGTGTTCATAGGGTCCAACTATAACCAAAGGTAAGGTGTTTTTGTCTGTATTTTTAAAATATTTTTCTTTAATAAGTGGTGGTATATATAGACCTAAAAGTTCTTGAAATTTTTTTATAGCTGCTGAAGATCCATTCCCACAAGCTATAAGAGCAAAACTATCATCTAATTCAAGGTATTTTTTTAAATTTATTCTTGCGTTTTCATAATGCTGTTGTGTGATAAAAGAATTTAAAGAGCTATCTGAATGTGTATTTGCATAGGTAGTAAGAATTTTTTTAATTTCTTTTTCTATGCTTTTTAGTGCTAAAGCGCTAGCTGTAAAATCAAAATAATATATTCCTTTTTTTAAAATAATATCTTGTTTTAGTTTTTCAATATCCAAAAAAAATCCTCTAATTTTTTGTTAAAATTATAACATACAAAATATTTATTTTAAGGATGTGATTATAAAATTTGGTGATTTTTCAAAACGCTGTGAAACTTTGGAGCTTGAAAGTATTTTTGATTTTTATAGTATTTTTGATGAGTTTGAATTTGATTTGAAATTAAGTTTATATGAAAATATCTTAAATGTTTTTATTTTGAAAGCCTTTGATATTTTAGCTTCTTTAAATTTAGATGAGAATGCTTTAAAAGCTTTGAGTGTTTTAAGTAAAAACGATAGAAAACGCTATTCTATTAATAAATCTATTCCGCATTTTCAGGCTCTAGGACTTATTAATAAACTTTTAGAGAAAAATATTTTGATCTTAGAAAAAAGTCAAGAAAAGCCAATCATAAAAAACAAAAGACAGAAAGTTAAAAAAGAATTACGCTCTTATAATATACAAGATAAGGTTGTTTTTAAAAATCAAGGATTAAGATTTTTCTTTTATTTTATATATCCTAAACTTAATTTAATCGCGATGAAAAAATACAATGAATTAATAGAACTTATCCAAGAAAATTTGGAAAAATACCAAAGTTTTACTTTTGAACTTTTATGTAAAGAATTTTTAGCAAAAAAACTTAAAGTGGATCAAGTGTATAGTTTTTGGAATTATTATCATGAAATAGACTTGTATTATCATGAAAACAATTTTTGTGTTTTAGGTGAAGTTAAATTTAAAGAAAGAAAAATATGTAAAAATGTTTTAAATATTTTAAAAAGTAAAGCAAAACAGTTGCAAATTCAACCTAATTTATATGTGCTTTTTTCAAAGAGTGGCTTTAGTAAAGAGCTTATTTTAAATAAGGAGCGTAATTTGCTTTTATATACTTTAGAAGATTTTCAATTTTTAATTAAGGATTAAGTGTGGATGAGAATATTTTAAAAAGTTTAGATTCTAGTGAAAAAGAAAACTTACAACAAGGATTAAAAGCCTTAATAGAGCAAACCTATGTTATAGAAAATGAATATAAGCAACTTAATGAAAACTACACTGCATTAAGACAAATGGTAAGTGAGATTATAGAGGTTTTGCCTATGGCTTTGTGGATTTTAGACGCAAATAAAAATATTATTTTGCAAAACAACCTAGCTACACAAAAGCCAAAGCTTTTAGAATGCATTGATCTTGATAAAACACATTATGAGCTTGAGTTTGATCATAAATTTTATTTAATCAAAATCACTTCTCATACTGATAAACTTATAGTAAATGCAACAGATATTAGTGATGAAAAAAGAAACGAAAGGTTAGCTAGTATGGGAACAGTTGCAGCACACCTAGCGCATGAAATACGCAATCCCATAGGTTCTATTTCTTTATTAAGCTCTACTTTGTTTGAAAGAAGTGAGTTAAAAAATAAGCATATAGTTTTAGAAATCCAAAAAGCAATTTCAAGAGTAGAGCGTATTGTAAATTCTACTTTACTTTTTACAAAAGGAGTACATGTTAATTTAAATGAGTTTAATTTACAGGAGTTACAAGATGAGTGTGAGCAAGCTATTGGAGCTTATAATTATCTAGCTAATATCGATTTTAAATTTGAATTTTTAGATTTAAAAATCAATGCAGATAAATCTTTACTTGCTTTAGTTTTGCAAAATTTACTTTATAATGCCATAGATGCTATTGAAGAAAGCGAAAATGATGATGGTTATATAAAGGTTAAGTGCGAACAAAAAGAAGATAGGGTTTTTATTAAAGTTTATGATAATGGTGTAAGTATCAAAGATAAAAAAATGGTTTTTGAGGCTTTTAAAACAACTAAATTAAAAGGTAATGGTTTAGGTCTTTCTTTATCAAAACAAATTATTGATGCGCATAATGGAGTTTTAGGTTTTGATGAAAATCCAAAATGTTTTTTTATAGAGCTTAAAATTTAAGCTCTATAAAATAAATTTTTTCTTAAAATAATAAAAATATTTGTCCTCATAGCTCAGCTGGATAGAGCGCAGAATTCCTAATTCTGAGGTCGCAAGTTCAAACCTTGCTGGGGACACCATTATTATTTAAATACATTTCTTACATTTCTTTAAACCTCTATTTTTAGGCATTTGTAGTATTTTATTTATTTCTTTTATTTCATTTATTTGATATAATTTCAATACCCATTTTATACCCAGCGTTATTTTTTATAGGTATTGGGTATATTTTTGGTATTTTTTGGGTATAAAGGGGCGAAAAATGGCACTCTCTCAAAGTGATATAGAAGCATTAGAAATAAAGGAAAAACAATACTTAGTTCCGCTCGGTGAGCCAAAAGAGCTTTATTTAAAAATTCATCCTACAGGTAGAAAAGTTTTTCAACTTAGAGAACAAAAATTAAAAAAATATATAACCATAGGAGAGTTTAGAAAAGGATTGTTAAGTCTTGCAGAAGCTAGAAAGGAAGCGATTAAGATTTTACAACAATTAAGAAGCGGGGATTTTATCGATAACAAGAATAAAAAATTTACATTAAATATGGCAAATGATCATTATATAGAAACTATAGGAAAAAAACTTTCATATTTTACTATCAAAAAGGAGCAGGGGACTTTTGTAAAATACATACAGCCTATGCTAGGAGAAAAGCCTATTAATTTGCTAGAAAAGAAAGACTTTCTTCCTATTTATGATCATATGAATTCAAAAAATATTTATTCAACTTTAAATAAAAGCATTGCTTTTATTTGCAGGATTTTAGAACTTGCAAGACAAAGAGGAGAATTAAAAACTAATATTATTGTAGATTTGAAAGATTTACAAAAGTACTATAGATTAATTAATGATGATTGCAATGTGAAGCATTTTAAAGCTTTGGTAGAAGAAAAAGAGGTTAAGTTTATGCTCGAATGTATGAAAGAATACAGACAAAGAGCTAGGGTTAATGTGAATATTATAAATGCAATTTATTTTACGCTTTTGACAGCGCAAAGAAGTAAAAACATACGGTTTGCTAAATGGAGTGAGATAGATTTTGATAATAATCTTTGGGTTATACAAGCTGAAGATATGAAGGTAAAAAGCAATGGTGAAAATATTATCCCATTGAATGAATATGCATTAAAAATATTACAAATGCAAAAGATGTTTAATATAACAAAGAATATGTGTTTTTTAATTTTGATAAATGCATTAGCGATAACTTTGCAAGCAAGTTTTTCAAAATGTATGATTTGAAACATACAATACATGGATTTAGAAGTACTTTTAGGAGTATATGTACAGAAAAAAGCAACGAGCTTATAAAACTTGGCATAGGCAAAGATATCGCTGAGATGATATTGCACCATGTAAATGGAAGTGAAGTTGAAAGAGCTTATAATAGAAGTAAGGCCATTGATTTAAGAAAACAGCTTATGAATTGGTATGGCGAATACTTAAATTCTTTGTGTCCATTTGATTTTAAATGATAACTTTTTTAGATTTAAACCAATGATCTAGTTCTGTTTTTTTGTACCTGATTGTTTTAACATCAATCTTGTAGTGTGGCATGCCATTGCTTCTTGCTCTAAATTGTTGTAAAGGGTTTAATCCATACATTTGTTCTACTTGCTTTGGTGTTAAAAATTCTATATTTGACATGGGGTTTCCTTTAAATATTGTATTTTATATTGATGATTTTAAATAAAATGTCTTTGTATGCATTCCATACTTGCGTATAATCTTCACGACCATCGTTTAACTCTTCATTTTTTACATTTTTCCACCATGATATGCTTTCTTGTTTGCAACCTATGGCTATATCTTGAGAATTAAAGGATATGGAAAATTTTTCTACTTGTAATGAGCATATGTTTTCCATATCTCCTATGGTATTTGAAATTAAAGTATTTTTAAAAAATGGATTTGTAATTCTTGTTTTTAAGAAGTTGTTTTCTCTTAAATCAGCCCCGCTAAAATCACAATCTATAAATCTAGCAGAATTTGAAAAAATGTTTTGTAGTGAGCAATTTTTAAAATTAGTTTCATTTGCAATTACATCTTGCATATAAGCGTTTTTTAAAACAGCATTTGTAAAAACAGCATTTGATATAATGCTTGATTGAAAATTGCAATATTGTAAAATGGCATTAGTGAAATCAGCCCCGATTAGATCTAAACTATTAAAATCTATGCCTGCTAAATTTTGCTCTTTAAAATTAGCATTTTTTAAAGATGTTTTTTGCTTTCTACAAAAATCAAGTAGTTCGCTCAAACTAAATTCAGTTTTTTCTATAATAATATTTCCATTTTTGTCATAAATTGTAGCCATTTTATTTCCTCTTGTTTTAGAATTAATATTGTTTTTTTGTGGGTTTAGATGTGGTTTTCGTGGATATTGCCGATTATTTCAATATCACTATAAAAAGTAAAATCTAATACATCTTTATTGCTAGTTATTAGTTCAAACCTAGCTTCTTCTTTATCATAAACAATATGACCTGCTATAATTTCTCCAGTGGCAAAAAACTCTAAAATATCACCTTCAAAAATCTTTTTGCCATTTCTATCACGTAAGCCTGTCCAAAGTTCGATTTCAATATCATTGGAATTATAAGACTTAAGCCCATAGAATTCATTATTCTTAGGATTTTTGTTATCAAAACAATCCATTACTTTTAAATAATTTTCTTTGTTTCTTTCATTATTAAAAATAAAGCTCATCTGGCACTGATAGTTTATAAATGTTTTTCTTTTGTAATCCCAAATCCTAAAATCAAAGTCACTTAACTTCATTTTTCAATCCTTTGCTTGTATAGTTTTAGGTGTTTTTCTATATTTTCTTTATCAAATAATTGATAAAGAAAGTCAAAATAGTTTAAATCAATCAAGCGATCAAATAAATTTTTGATATCTTCTGTCATTTTAATATCATAATGCGAGTGTGATGATATTGCATTAATAACTTGCCAACCATATCTATATAAAGCCATTAATTTTAGTTTTTTATCTAAGTCATCGCCGTTGTATTTTAGTAATTCTAATTGCATAAAATCATTAAATACATCACTAGCAAATATAGTTATGTGTTTATATTTCTTATAGTCACTTTTTCTAAGTTTATATAACTCTA
Organism: Campylobacter sp. IFREMER_LSEM_CL1097; assembly: GCF_025772225.1. Taxonomy (NCBI): domain Bacteria; kingdom Pseudomonadati; phylum Campylobacterota; class Epsilonproteobacteria; order Campylobacterales; family Campylobacteraceae; genus Campylobacter; species Campylobacter sp. IFREMER_LSEM_CL1097. Next base: position 74,898 of record NZ_JAKMRT010000004.1, read on the forward strand.
TCTTGCAATCAAGATAAAATCTAAATTTTTCAACTTTATTACTAAAATCATAATTTGATTTATCTATTACAGTTTCTAGATAAGAACTAAAATCATAAGTATATTCTGATGCATGTAAATCAATATTTTCTTTTTTCAATTGTTAATCCTTTAAGCTGTATTGTTTTTTAAAGAATGGATGCTTTGAATAAAATTTTTCTATATCATCGTAGTTTTTATAGTAGTATAATTTGTTTTCTAGCCTTTTTAAGATAGCTTCAAAAACTTCATTTTTTCCTATTTTTTCTGCAAATAAACTAAACTCCCACTCTTTCATACAAAGAATGTTATAATCACGAGCAAGTATTTTCCTAAGCTCTAATAACTCTTCATTGCTAAGTTTTCTTTTAAAGCTTAACTCGTTTTTATGTTCTAAATCATACTTTAAAGCTTTAATCTCATTTTCATATTTTAGCTTTTGCTGTTTAAGTTGAGATTTATAACCTAAGCTCTGTCTAAAAGCTAGTTTTTGCATTTGTTCCTGCTCTAAGTTTTTAAGTTTTTCTTTCATTTGATAAAAAGCAAAAACTAAAACTTTTTTAGCATTTCTAACACTTTCGCTATTTTTCATATAAGTTAAAAGTAGAGTTGCTTGTTGTTCGTTTAGCTCATATATTTTTTTATTTGTTTTTGCTATTTTTTGAAGTGAAAATTCTAACTTTCCAAAACACTCCAAATCTTGCCTATATGTTCTTATAAGCTTTTGCACAGAATTTACATCAACTTTAGATATTGTAGAAATTTTGTCTTGATTTGTAACTAAATAGCCATTTGAAGAATAAACTAAATCATTCACAATACAATCCTTTTTCAATATTTTATTATTGAAATAATATTATATTAAAAATGATTTGTCAATACTATTTAATTGCTTTATTATAAAAGTAAGAATGATATAGTATTGAGATTAAATTAACGATCGGATTTTAAATCCGTTCGTTTTTAATATCATCTATAAAAAGATACATTATGTATTGATTTAAAGATATTCCAGCTTTTTCTGCTTTTTTTTCCAATTTACCTTTTAGTTCGCTTGGTATTTTAATCTGTATATTATAACTGCCTTTGCTTTTTTTCTCTATTGCAGAAAAATGTAAATCAAATATATATTTATAGTTACCTTTAAACCATTCTATCCACATACCTACAGATTTTAAATTAAAAAACAAATTATCATTATCTTCTAATTGCCATTCTTTGTATATGTTATACATTTTTTCATAAGGGTTGATTTCTTGCATATCTATTTTTAAGCCATAATCTAATAAAAAATCATCAATTTTTTCTTTGAATTCTTCTTCTGACACAATCAATGTTGGTCTTAGATATTTTATAATTTTAGAAGATAATTCATTCACAATATTATCAAATGGTTCTTTTTTTGTTCTTCCTAAAAAACTATCTTTAATACTATATAAAAAGTTAAGGGCTTGTAGCATTTGTTCTTGATTAAGCTCAAACTTATCATTTACTATATCTATACTTTCTGCTATAACACCTTCATCACCTGCTGAAGTCTCATCTTTAAATATTTCTTTTCTATATTTTTCTAAGTTTTCCATTATTTTCCTTTTTTTTTATTTTTGATAATTTTATCAAAAAGTATTTTATAAACAACTTCTTTGTTTGTAGATTTGAAGATTTTAGTATGTTTTATCTAATTTAAAAATCCTTTTACATTTTTTAAGATTATCTTTTGAGAAAATTTCAAGAATAAATAATCCTATGATAATTGCACAAATCCCAAGAAATGCAAAAGTTAAAGCTAATATTGAGATAATAATATTAAAAGCTTTTGAAAGAGCATTTAAAACAAATCTTATTGTTTTTGTAATCATAGCTTGCAACCCTCATAATCAGCTTTGTACCATTTGATAAAATTTAATTTCATATCACCACCTAATGCGCTTTTGTATTTAAAAGTCCACATTATGTTATTTTCTTTGTGTAATTTAGGTTTAGTTTTTCCATTTAAACTTGGTTCATTTGATTCACGATAAAACGCTAATTTATATGCCTCATCTAAGGTATAAGCACCGGGCATTTGATAAAACTTATTTTCATATTCACAGTAATTGCCTATATTTTTACTTTCAATTTCTTTAATTGTTTCAATCATGCATTTGTAAAAGTTAAATCCTAAATCTTTTACAACACATTCTATTTTAAAAATAAGATCAAATTCATAATCTTTAAAATCTTCAGAAGCAATATATTCAAAATCAAGTTCATTGTTTATTTCTGACATAAGCTCTTGTATATTCCATACTATATCTCCTATAACATAGCTTTTTTTAGAAGAATTTTGATTTATAGTTATGTTTATAAATTCAGCATTGAAACTATTTAAATAAAGTATTGTAATATCACAAAGTGCTTTTACTTTTTCTAAGTCATCTTTTGCTTTAAAATATTCACTAACTTTTTCAAAAGCATTACCTAAAAACTCTGCTTGTTGATTTTCATATGTTAAATGCCTTATTTCTCTATATTTAGCTAATCTTTCTTTGATTTCATTAAATTGTTTTCTTGTCATTTTTCGCCTTTCAATAATTCTTTTGCTTTTATCAAGAGTTTTTTTAAGTCATCTAAATTAGATCTTAATTCATCCTCATCGCACTCTTCCATGTAGTCAATCAACTCTAAGCATTCTTTGTTAATTAAAGTCAAAGCTCTTGCGTGTTCTATGGCTGTGTTAATTTTTTCTTTTAACATTTTTACTTACTTTAAAATGGAAGCTCACCATCATCTTCTAAAGTGGCATCTAAAGTATGAATTTGTTGAGGTTTTTGATTAAAATTTTGTGCATATGGATTAAATGAAATGCTTTGAGCTTGAAACTCATTTTGCTCTTGTGGTAATTTTTTGTGTCTGGCTTTAAAGTTTTTATATGCAACTGGCTCTTTTTGGTTTTTAAATTCATCAAGACTTTGTAGTTTTGAGTTAAAAATTCTACTAAGTACTATTTTATTTTCAACTTGATTGTTTTTATTTAAAAACTCTTCTGTGTCAAAACCCAAAAGCAAAGTTTTATTTGTTAGCTCATCAAGACTTGTAGCTTCTGTTTCTTTTCCGTAGATATTTGCTTTTGTTTTTTTGCTAAGATCAAGTTCTTCTATACCTAAAAATAGCATTATTGCGTTAAGTTGTCTAAAGCCTAAGTAGCTTTCCTTTTCGCCTTTTGAAGTTGTGTATGTAAAATCTCCATTCTTTGCAATAAATAAATTAAAATCAGCTAATTTATTGTGTTTTTGGCATACAAATTCACATTTTACAAAAGTATTTGTATGGCCTGTGTTGCCGATAGTATCATATAAGAATATTTTTCTAAAATAGCCACTATATAAACCACCTTCGTTTAAATATTCAAGTAGTGGCTGATAATTTGCCACTTCATAATTTGCTTTAAATGTTGGTATCATTTTTTAGTCCTTGTTTAAGTTCGAATATTTTATTTTTATCATCTAACAATTCTTTTATTTTCTCTCTTGTAAAGATATTGTTGTTTTTGATAAATGCATTTTGTTCTTCTTTATTTAAACCCATATCCTCTAAGGTTTTTCTTAGTTCAAGCCCAAGTTTTTTTAGCTCATTTGCTTCATCTTTTATTAGCGTTGCTTTAGTATTGTTATAGTCTTTGATAGTATCTAATTCACTCTCATCTAACATTCCAAGACCGCAAATACTTAAAGTAACGCGCCTTTTAGCTTTAGTTATGGCTTTCATTAAAGCATTTGCTAGGTTATCTCCGCCCAAATTTTTAATATTTAAAGCTCCTGTGTCGCAATCTGTTCTACCATCTGGAGTGCTAGCATAAACCGTAACCATATAAATATCTCCAATTTGATTAGCTTCTGTTTTAGTGATAGATACTTTATGGATTTGTCTTAACTGATCTGTTGCTGTTTTTGTTGCATAAAGAGTTAATTTGCCATTAATTTCAATGTACTCAAAAGGCTTAGTTAACATATTGATGCCTAAACTATCGCAAATACTTTTTACATAAGAAGTTCTTTCTTCATCATTTAATTCTGATAAATCTCCTTTAACTAATGCTAATTCATATGGATTAAAGTTAAAATTATTTTTTTGTGTTTTTTCAGCTACTACTAATTCACTCATTTTATGCTCCTTTTTTGATTTTTAAACACATTGAGGTACTTTGTCTTATATATTCTTTTGGGATTTCTAATTTAGTAAAATCTAAAAAGCCTTTATAATCAATCGTTGTTCTATTTTGCGGATAAACACTAATATCCAAGCATTTAACTTTCTCACCATTTGCTAGCTCTATAAATTCTTTTTTAAGAGCTTCTAGTTTTTCTTTTATAGGCTTCATTGTGCTTTCAAGTCTAATTATTTCTAAGGCTAATTCTTTTGCATGAGCATCATCAAGTTCTTTGTAGTCGCTTTTTTGATTAACGAGATAATCTTTTATAAACTCATCTATTTTTCTAAGCATAAAATCTTGATATTCCTTATCGCTTTTAACCACACAATAAGTCAAATCATCATTCTCATTTAAGACTGCAAAAACACATTTTTCAAAACCACCTACAAAAAGTTGAAATTGGACTTGAGCGTAGTATTTTGGGCTAGGTTTTTTAAATTTTAACACTTGCTCGTATTCTTCGTTGTTCGTTGAGTATTTAAACTCGTATATTGTTTTTTCATCATCTATACCATCTAAAGAAGCCATAAAAAGCTCATTTTCTAAGCTTTGAATAACAATAGGAGTTATATCTTTTCCTATCATAAATTCCATTTTTGCTCTGATTAATTCCTCATACTCTCTACCTTTTTGCATGGCTTTATTGGTATATGGTTCAAAAAGTCCTTGTATAAGTTCTTTTGCCTTTTCTTTGCTTAAAAAAGCACCTTTTTCACCAATGCAAGAAGCGACTATACTAGCTGTGATTTTTCCTTTTCTAAACTCAAGCCATTCTTTAGAGCCTTGTTCTAATTCTATGATTTTATATTTCATTTGTTTTCTCCTTTAGTGTTTTTATTTTTTTAATTGCTAATTCTTCAGCGTTATCCATAGCTATAAGCCCTAACTCATCAAGTATTTTTATTTTAAAAGAGTGAAGTTTTCTAAGCTCTTTTTCTTTTTCTTCTAAAGCTAATAAGCTTTGATTTATTGCTTTGTTTTTAAGTCTTATGTGGTTTTGGGCTTTGAAAAGCTTTATTTTTAAATCATCATCTTTTTTGAAAAATAACAACATCAAAGCTCCTTTGTTAATAAGCTTAATAGTTTAATGTTTTCAACTTCTATAGCCATTCTTAATTTATTTTCACTTTTAAATAAGTCTTTAGCTTCTTTTAGTTTTTCTTCTAATAAAACTATTTTCTTTTTATATTCGCTGACTTCATTTGCATAATCATCAAAACGAACGTATGCCTTTTTGTTTATTACTTCTGCTCTCATTGATATTCCTTTCAAAATCTTTATACTCAAATGAGCGCAAAGCAAAAAGGAAAAAATATGTCTTATTGTTTATAATTAAGGAGTAATCGCAATGAAAAAAACTTAATGAATGTGATGTAAAATCAAAACAAAAATCTTTGCGCTCATTTGAGTATAAAAAGGGGTTTAAGAAAGCCGAAAGCCACGCTCTCTTTCGGTTATTGTGTTCTAAATGTATTAAGCTTGTACTAAGCGTGGATATATATAATATGCTCTAAGGATTTTAGATGAGATAATTAACGAGCTTAATTATCTCTTTTATTAATTCTAAAATAAGAATTATAAAATCAATTATCTTGCTCACCAATAACCCCCCCCCCTTTTTTTTTTCTAAAAAACCGAAAGAGTAGCCATACTTAATACAATTGTTATTATACAAAATTATTTCTTAACCCTTAAGTTTTCTGTCATTTTTAAAGTGCAAGAAAACATAAAATAGCACTATAAACATTTATACTAAGCCAAGTTTTTGGATAACTTGCTAACCCTTCTGCTATAAGAACTATCAACGCGATAGTAAAGCTTAATTTCCAAGCAGTCAAAAGCTTAATCAAGTCTTTTTAGTAAAAGACTTTGTTAAGCTTTAATAGCATTTAAAGTTTTTTGCTTTTCCTTTACTTTGGATATTAAATCCCAAATCTCAAACTCAATATTTTCTTTGTAAGTTTCTAAAGAAGTTGAAAACTCCCAATCTTGCATTTTGCACTCAAGATCTGTTATAAAATCTTCTATCAAATCTTTAAGATAAAAAAGATTTTTACCACTCATACTCTCATCATGCATAAGCTCTTTAGCTAGAGTATCAACTTCTCTTTCTCTTTTTTCTAAATCAAGGCAGCAACTATCTAACATTTTAAATCCTTTTTTGTTTCTTAGGTTTCATTTGTTTCGATGAAGAAATTGTAGTATAACTACATTTAAAATAAACTTAAATATATGTAGTATATCTACATATTTTAAAAAATGCATTTATGATATAATTTTGAGTATAAAATAGAGGCAAAATAAAGGGTTGTTGTTGAAAAAATTACTGATTTTATTTGTATGTATATATGCTTTTGGGTTTGATGTATGTGAGCAAAGAGAAAATGAAGCACTTGCGTATATAGAAAAACACGCCGTTGGTTATAAAAACAAAAATTTTAATCTTTCAGAAGAAAAACTATACAAAAAATCTTTTAGTGATTGCTATGATAAAAAGAATAAAGAAGCTTGTTTATATATTTATAATAATTTTGCTATAGATGGAAATTTTAAAGTTGAGAGTAATATATTTAATTTTATTGAAATAATGACTTTTGTTGGTTTAATTCTTAATGCGGATAAAGATAAAAAGCATAAAGAAATTAATCGCTTGATAGCTTTAGATAGTCGAAATAAAACATCAGAATTGATAGATTTTGTTTTGAGTGAAACTAGTGATGCAAAAGCTATAAAGACACTAAAGCTACTAAAAGAGATGAATGATTTTATCATTTATCAGGGTTATGCGTGTCCTTTGTATTATAATGATAAATTACAATCTGATATAATAGATATGCCTTGTGCTTGCAAAAGAAATACTGCACTTTTATTTAAACCAGATACTATGAGACAAGTTTTTTTAAATTTTAAACTTTTATGTGATAAATATAAAGATAGTGTAAGCTGTGGAGCTGTTGGTGAGCTTTATGAAAATGGAAAAGGTGTAAGGATAGATTTTAAACAAGCAAAAAAATATCATGGCTTAGCTTGTGATGGCGGTTATCAACTTGGCTGTGATGGATATAAAAGGTTGATGGGGTATTGAGGAGAGATTGTGGTGATGTTATTTACATTTAATTTTTATAGACATTTTAAACATTTTTTGATATGTCATTATTAAATGTCTAACATTTACTTCTTTTTTGGAGTTTTCAGTTTGATAATCTGCCCATTTTCTCATTCTTTGCAGAAATAGTAATTTATCTTTATGAAATTCAGATAATCCATTATTGTTAAACAAATGCCAGTGCATATGTATTGTTTCTTCCTTTGATTCAAGTTCTTCTATATTTTCATGTAATATTTTATGATAAAAGGCATAATATAATCTTCCAATACCCATTCTAAAAGAAATATTATCGTTTTGTTGTAGGCATTCTTCAGCAAATTTAAACAAATCGTTAGCAAATTCAAGATGATTATTATATTGATAGTTGTGAGTGTCTTTATATTCAAAATTCATCATAAAACCATTAACGAATCAATATAAAAATATTTTTTTTGCGAAAATACTTCATATGCTCTTTTATTTATCTCTTCTAATTCATCCACATTTATGTCGTTTGGTAAGTCCATATTAAAAACAAGACCGATTTTATTTTCTATATCATCTTCAAATTCACCAATGGATATAATGTTATATCCAGTTGCACTACTTATTAAATTACTTAAATTTTGAATTTCGTAATTTTTAATATCAATTTCATTTCTTTCTTCACTTTCTATCGTATTTGTTTTTTGCAATAAAATAGAATTATCTATCGTATTTGTTTTTTGCAATAAAATAGAATTATCTATCGTATTTGTTTTTTGCAATAAAATAGAATTATCTAACAAATACTCACATGTTAAAAGAATTGGAACCGTAGAAGCTAGGGTAGCTAAATTGTTTATACTGCCCATGAATTCATCTCGTCTATTTTATTATTTTGCAACCTATATAATTCTTGAATTTTATCACAAATCGAATCATCATAACCCATACTACCTATTTTTTCACAAGCTGTAATGATTTCCATAATATAACCTTGTTTCTCTTTATCAAATATTTTATTAAATGTTTTATTAATTATTGTAACAAAGCATATATTATCATCGTTTTCCTCTGTTAATTTAACATTTGAAAGAAAATCTAAACAATCTTTATCTTTAATTTTTATGGCTAAAAAACCTTTAATAGAATCCACATTAAATACTCTTTTTGTTCCTATTCTAGATATAGATTCAATTTCATCTTTAAGAGATTCTAAAATTGCAGAAATAAAACCAATATCTTCTTTTTCGCGTTTTGACGAATCAAAGCCTATAACATTATCGCCTAAAAAAATACTAGTATCTTTACCTTCGAATGTAAGTTTATGAGTAGGTCGATACTTTAAATTAGGATCCAACTGTCTAACTTCTTGTGGAATATCAAAGATAGGTAGCCTTTCTATTTTTGGACTTGTATCATCTATCTTAATTATAGAAAATAAACTTTCTATATTATTTTTAAAAGTTACAAATAAATCACATATATCTATGATTTTTTTATTTTCTTGTTTTAAATTATCCATTTTAATATCCTCTCTTTTTTATATCGACACTAATATAACAAAGGTTAACAAAATTAAATAAAAATATACTCTATGCTATTATATTTTAGCACAATTAACCTTATATTTTTTTTATACTTAAATTATCGACTTCATAATTTGGAACTTTATAACATTCTTTAAAATTATTACCTTTTATAATCTTGATATAAGAGTTTGGAATAGCAATTTGATTTTTTATTCTTTGTGGGTTGCTATCATAATTAACTAAATTTAAAACTTCAATTTCTCCAAGCTTTAAAGCTACTTGTCTTTCTCTTTTTTCAATCTTATTCCATACTTTTTGATTAATTTGTGGATTTTGCGGAGTAATATTACTCATTAAGAATGTACTTCTTTGAGCTTGAGTAGTTTTTCTCATAGAGGCATTAGAAAGGGTATGTCCTCTATCATAACCACTATTTTTATAATCACTCCAAGTGGTACGATATTTTTTAGGGATATTTGTATCATCTTCAAAGCGCGGGCGTTTTTTGATTTGTTCGCCTTTTAGATTATCTGCTTCTAATTTATAAGCTACTGCTTTAGTACCTTTGTAGTTATAATCATAGCAATTAATATAATAAAATTTATCTAAAACTTGAGAGCAGTTTTGTTTAGTAAAATACTTTGCAAAATCTTCACTTGGTTTATATTGTGTGTAATTAGCTAAGGCTAGAGTTGTTAATAGTGGTACAATTATAAGTTTTTTCATTTGTTGTTATTTTTCATTTATAATTTTAACTTTAAATTCCTCAAAGCTAACAGGTTGTAGGTGATAAGGCGGGAAGCCAGATAGCATTGTTATTTGGGCTATCATTGGTCTTAAATATGAAAACATTATTGCAACGGCATTGTTTAGAAGAATTTTATTTTGTTCATCTTTAGTTTCAAAAGCAATTAATGATAGTATTGTTGTTGATATATTATAAACACTTTCACTACCGCTATCTGCTTGAATATCTAAATCTAATCGGATTAAAAATATATCTTTTTTCTTGTCATCTTTTTGATGTGCAATGACACCTATGTTGTTTTTACAATTGATAGTGCCAGAATCATCTAGCACTCCATTTTGTTCAAAATTAAATTTTTTTATTTCTATTGATAAAATTTGAAATACCCCCGATTTTATCTCATTCATTATAACTCCTTATTTCTAAGCTACTTTGCTAAAATTACTGTTAATTTTAAGCTCATCATTTTTATATTTAGTTTTGTTAATTTTAAGCTCATCATTTTTATATTTAGTTTTGTTAATTTTAAAGTATTGTTGGTTTTTGGTTGATTTTACTTTATTTTCAAGATTATTCAACATTTCAAAACATTCTTTAAAACTAATTTGCGTTTCAGAAAAATCTTTAAAACTAATTTGCGTTTCAGAAAAATCTTTAGAATCAAGTGCAAAATTGTATTCTAAAATTTTTAAGTGTTTTGCAAAATTTTTAGCTTTTTTTTCATGTAAATCAATTGTTTTTAGATTATATTTTGGTGGATATTGAAAATAAATACTACTTAAAAAATTTTGAAATATATGTCCCAACTGCTCATAAACTTCTTTCTTGTCTTTATATTCTATAGTAATATTGTTACCGTCAAAAATTGATTTCGAATTGTATTTTTTTAGTTTCATATTTCTCTTTAAAACAATGTTAAATTTTTTACATATAGTATCAATGTTTAATGAGGAATTCTCATTCTTTACGATATCAATAACTCTCGTTGCATCCATTGGTCGCTTATTTGATTCTGGGATAATTTTCCAAAGTTTATTAGCAAGATTTTTATTTTCTAAAAATATCTTCTGCTCTCTCTTATTGAGTAATTTAAAAATATTTTTCATTGTTTTGTATTTCTTTCTTTATGAAATAATTTTCATTTTCTCTTGGACTGTATATTATATTGTTATTTTCTTTATAAACATAAACAATCCTTTCTTTTTTCTCTAAAATAGTTTGCAAATAAGCAAAATCTTCATAATTTATTTTTTTCATATCAACTTCTTTGATTTTTATTCCTCCGCTTTCAAGTACTATTTGATCCACTTCTAGTTTAAAACAACTTTTAACATCTTTATTTTTTGTGAATATTTCACAATTTTCTGTTCGATAAATTTTGTTTATTTTATTATACTTTAATTCTCTTGCATATAAAATACTATTGAAATCTTTAAGACCTATTTTTTCTAATTCATTATCTTTTTTCATATTTACTCTTATCTTACAAACTCTATAAAATTTTTAAAGGTTTCAACTGTCATTTTTGATACAACCACCCCTATAATTTCACACTGTGCAAAATCGCTAATTTTAACTTCTTTGTAGTCTTTGTTTTCAGATACTAAATAAATAAAATCGCAAAAAGCTTCTTTTTTAATTTTTTTACAATATAGATCTTCGCCTTGTCTAAAAATAACTATATCAGCACTTGATATAGTACCAAGAGTATTTTTGCTTCTATCAATAACAACAAAATCTCCATGTGTTAAAAGTGGCTCCATGCTATCGCCATTTATTTTTATAATATCGTAGCTTTTTTTTATAGGAATGTCTAAAATCTCTTTTAGAAAACTTCCATCAACACAAATACTAGTATAATTTATATCTTGTGCTAAAACTCCATATCCAGCTGAAGCAGAAATATCAGGATAGTATTTAAATTCGATTTGATTGTCTTTTTTTAACAAGGGAATTATATTTGTTTTTATATTATCGTTTATTGGTGCTAATTTTTCTATCGGAACATTTAACACTTGAGCAATTTTTATAACATTTTCATAATTTTCAGGTTGGTTGTTTTCAGATCTATACCAATAGGCTATGCCATCTAATGATATTTCATAGCCGTTGTCTGTTAGCATTTGAGCGAGTTTACTTCTACTGATTTTTTTCTCTTTCAACACTTCTGTTAAATATTCTTTGTTTAATTTATAAAACATCGCATTCCTTATTTTTATTGTAGTAATTATACATCGTTTTTTTATAAAATTTATGTAGTATAACAACATAAATTTTAAGCTTATTTTTATGGTAGTTATACTACATTTTTATTTAAAAAGTTAGGAAGCAAAATTGAACAGAAAAGAGTTGAAAAAAATTCTATTAACTTATTATAGTAAGGCTGGAGTTGATAGTATTTTGAGTTCTCGCATTGGGATAAAAGTGCAAGTTGCGGGAGAACTTTGGGAGAAATATCATATCCCACCAAATATTTGGGGTAGAGTAAATAGAGATAAGCTGCTTGATTTTATAGAGGAAAACCAAAAAAGGAGTGTGAGTGAAAGAGCTTAATTTAAAAATTAAAATTAAAGATGAGCATTATAAGGTGCTTGAAACACTTTCTAGCCAAGATAATAAAAGTGTTGATGAATATATTTTTTCGACTTTAAATAAATTCATCTCTCTTGATATTAGCTTGGCTTTAAGGGTTGAAAACGCTTTGATACTTAATAAGGATTAATCTTTGTCACTAATTAAATCTGGAGTATCAAGACTAAAGTGTTGCGAAGTGTTTTTATCCTTTTCCAATAAAGCCACTTTGCTTTCTAATGCTTCAACTCTTAGTTTTAAATCTAAAATGATTTTTTCTAATTGTTGGATTTCCATTTTAATCCTCCTTTCTTTAAAGATGGGGAATTTTAACTAAAAAGGAGTGCGGATGAAAAGGATGTTTTATGAGTGTGATTAACTACTTGCTTTCGGGTCTTAGTATAGGATTTTTAATCGGAGTTTTTATTTATTCTTTGTCTCATTTCTTACATCAAAAGTTCGGAGGTAAAGGCAAGTGACTTTTGTTTTAGCACAAATGCCATCTTTTCTTAAAAAATCGCATTTTGGAGCTTGCTCTATTCCATCTTTATATACCAAAGTGATGGGTATTTTAACTCTTAAAATAGCGTTGCATGTGCTTTGGAATGTGGTTATTTGCGTTTTGTTTTGCGCTTTTGTAAAAAAACGCCCAAGTAAAAAACCTATGATAAGTCCATATATAAAAATGGCTTGTTTTTCACCTAGTATCTGCGCTAAAGAATTAAGTAGATCCATTTTAGGCCTTTTTGCGTTTGATTTTATCATATTAAAAATGAGAAATAAATTAAGGAAAAATGATGAGTATACCGCATTTTAAAGCTAGTTTAGAGGTGGCTTTAGGAGCTAAAAAGCCACTTAGAGCTAGAAGAGGTTTCACAAAAGTAGCTAATACGATTTTTTATGGTGGCTTAAGTATGGATGCTTTGGCTCTTTACTTACAGCTTAAGAGAATGAGTGAAAAAACTTTAGTAAGTGAAATTTACTTAAGAGAACTTATTTTAATCAAAAAAGATACAAGAATAAGCTTGCAAAGATTAAGACTTGCTAAAGATGAATTAATCAATTTTAATCTACTTCAAATTAAAAAAACAAATCATCATAGATTTAATTATGAGTGGATTTTAAAAGATGAAAACAATGAAATAATTAAGCATTTTAACAAAACTGAATATAAGCTTAAAAGTGCTGATAAAAAACCAAGCAAAATATTTAAAAATAATACTTCTTCCGTAGTCGGAAATTTGAATACGGAAAAAGAAAAAAATGAAAATTCCCTATATAAAGAAAATAATATAAATATAAATAATAATAAATTTATAAATTTAGAAAATTTAGAAAATAAAGAGAATACAAATAAAAATAATAACGCTACGCGAACTTTTTTTGTTGTTGATTTTGGAGCTTTAAAAACACAGGAGTTTAGCATGGGTAAATTTAAAAAACCTAGTGTAGATGATCTAATGGAGCAGATTAATACCTTTAATCAAAAACACAATACTTGCTTTGATGAGAGTTTGGCTGAAGATTTTATAGAGTATTGGGATGTTAGACAGTGGAAGAGAGGCAACAAAAAAATGGCTTCTGTTGCTGGTAGCTTACATACTTGGCTTAAATATGCAAAGGAAAATGCATTAAGAAAAAATGCTTTTAAAGTTAGAAAAAAAGAGGCTGAAGCTTGTGTGGTGAGCTCTTTGATGAATTATTATGGATTTGAAGATAGTCAAGAACAAAAATATATTGATGTAGTAAGTATTAGTTGAGGGTGAAATGAAAGAAAAAGTTAAAATTTTAATGAATTTGTTAGATCTTAATCAAGCTCAAGCGGTGGATATAGTGGGCAGATATTTAAAAGATGTCAAAGATATACATGTTTTTTTAGATTATTATTTTGAGACATGTATGAGTGAAAAAATCATCGGTTCTACTTATGAAAAACTTAGAATTGTTTGCAAGATAGCACAACTTGAGTTTAAAGAACGATTTGAGAATAAAGAAAGTTTTTTAAAATGGCTTTTTAGAAATTACAAGTCAAGAGCTTTTTTTAGATTATATAAAAATGATTTTACATATGAATATTTTGCTTATGATAGTTTCAAAAATAAAGTAAAACTTGAAAATAGTTCAAATGATTGTTTAATATGTATAAATGGCTTTAAAGAATTAACATATCACGATGGGTCTTTAGTAGAAGATGGGTATTTTAAAGAGGCGCTTATAGACTTCATGTTTAAAAACCAGCATAGAGTTGGTAAAGATTTGAGCTTGGATATTCAAAAGATAGAATTAAAAACAGAACTTTGCCATCAAAAAACAAAAGAAGAAGAAAAAATATTGCACTTGCAAAATTTGGAAAAGTTTTCTCAAAAACTAAAAGAAAAAACCGACACCAATTTTAATTATTTAAGCAAAAACAAAGAAAAGGTAATACGATGAGCTATTCTTTAAAATTAGAGCTTAAAAATAACCCTGTGCCTTATAAAAGAACAACTCAAAGAGCCAAGTTTGTTTGCAAGGATTATCTTAAGTATTTAGATTTTAAAAAACTCTTGCAAATTGAGTTTAGAAAGCAAAATGGAATAAGCCCTAATCAAGCTTTTGACTCTAAAAAGCAATACGAGTTTTCTTTAAAAATAGGTTTTAACAATAAAAAACATGGTGATGCAGATAATATCGTAAAAGCCGTATTGGATGCGCTGTTTGAAAATGATAAGAACGTGTTAAAAGGGAAATATGAAATTGTTGCTTTTAAAAAGGCTTTTTTGGATTTAGAAATTAGCCAATATGATTTTAAGGAAGGATTATCTTATGAGCAATAAAGTATTAACAAAAGATGAGTTAGAGCAAAAAGTTGATGAGTTTTTTGCTACAAATACACCACTTGCTGAAACAAAAGAAAAAACTATTTATGCGCCAAAGACAATAGAAAGTCTAGCTGTATTTTTAGGTGTTACGACAAAAACTCTTAGTATTTGGGAGAAAGATGCAGAATTTGGAGAAATAATTCAAATAGCTAAACAAAGATGCGCTAGCTCTATAATAGATCATTCTTTGATAGGCACTTACACTCCTAGCATAAGCATGTTTTTGCTTAAAAACAATCATGGCTATGTAGATAAACAAGAAGTGGTTAGTGATAGTGTTCAAAAAATAGAAATCATAAGAAGTGAAGTTAAATGCAATTAAAACTTGATTTTTCTTACACTCCGGCACAACTTAAAGTTTTTGATGATAAAAATCCACGCTTCATAACTGTAGCAAAGGGGAGAAGATTGGGTTTTACAAGAGGAAGTGCAAAATATGTAATAGAAAATCTTTTAATGGGGTTAAATGTTCTTTGGGTTGACACGGTTCAAAGCAACTTACAAAATTATTTCGAGCTTTACTTTATGCCTGAGCTAAAAAAACTCCCAAAAGAATTTTATTCTTGGAGCGTTCAAGATAAAAAACTTATTTTAAATAATGCTGTGCTTCATATGAGAAGTGCTGAAAGACCTGAAAATATAGAAGGCTTTGGCTATGATTTGGTAATTTTAAACGAAGCAGGAATTATCTTAAAAGGCTCTAAAGGGGAGTATCTTTGGTACAACGCCATACGCCCTATGTTGCTTGATAATCCTAAATCAAGAGCGATTATAGGTGGAGTTCCTAAAGGAAAAAATCTTTTTTATGAGCTTTGTAAAAAAGAATTAAGTGATGAAAATTGGAAACATTTTCAGTTCTCAAGTTACGATAATCCTTTTTTGAGTAAAGATCAAATCAAAGAGCTAATCGAAGAAGTAGGCGGAGAAGATAGCGAAGTAGTTAAACAAGAAATTTATGGAGACTTTATAGATAACTCTAGTGCAGAACTTTTTGCTTTAAGTGATATTGAAAAAAGTATGAATGTTATTAGTTTTGATATGCAAAAAATGCAAGGAGATAATATATGGGGACTTGATGTAGCAAGATATGGAGATGATAAGAGCGTTTTGGTTAAGAGAAAAGGTTTTGTTGTAGATGAGATTAAAAAATATAGTGGGTTTAGCATTAGTGCTTTAGCAAATGTTGTTTTAGCAGAATTTAATAAAGACAAGGAAAAGCCACGAGGTATTTTTATAGATACTTGTGGGCTTGGAGTTGGTGTATATGATATATTGAGTGATTATGGCTTGCCTGTATTTGAGGCAAATTCTGCAAATTCTGCAACTAGCAATGAATACTTAAACAAAAGAGCGCAAATGTATTTTACTTTAGCTAAAAACATAAAACATATGCAAATTATCAAAGATGATGAGCTAAAAAAAGATTTACGCATGATTGAATATGAGTATTCTGATAAGGGGCTTTTAAAGATAAAGGCAAAAGAACAGATAAAAAAAGATTACGGAAAAAGCCCTGATACTAGTGATGCTTTAGCTTTAACTTTCTTTGAAAAATTGCACCCAAAAAACAATACTAGTGAAGATTGGAGTTATGATGGCTGGTGAGTTTTTAATGGTATATGAGAATATAGATCCGCTTAAAATTAAAGAGTTAGCTAAGAAAGAAGATGATGTTATAAAAATAATTTTGGCTAAGTGGATATTAGATCTTTTTGGGGGTTTTAGAAATATTTCTAAAAAGCAATACAAGAGAGAAATGGTGAAAATTTTAAAAGAAAAAGGTGTGAGTGATGATGATATTGCTAAGCTAACAAAGCTTAGTAAAGTTACCATATGGAGAATTAATAATGAGAAATAAAGAAGAAAAAATTACGTATTTAGTAAAACTTATAAGTGAAAGTAAAAATGCTTATGAAAAATACAAGCCTTATTTTTCTGCCTTGCAAGATGCATATTTATTAAAAAATGAAAAAAAAGAAATTTATGAAAAAAGAAACAAATCTTGCATCTTTATACCAAAGATTAATGCAAAAATTAAATATTTAATAACTGCTTTAAATGATGTGTATTTTAACAGTGAGAGAATGGCAGATATTGAAAGTTATATTAATTCAGATGAGCAAATTATAGCTATGTGGCAAAGAGCTTTAGATTTTTATACAGGAGAAATTAATTTGTTTAAGCTCTTTCAGCCTTTATTTTTAGATGTTTTAACAACAGGAACATCAATAGCAAAAGTAACTTGGCACAAGGGTATGCCTCGTATTGAAAGAGTTGGTATAGATGAGGTTTATTTTGATCCAAATGCTTTAAATAATGATGATATTAGTTTTATCGTAAATGAGATTTATCTTTCACACGCACAAATTAAGCAAAGGCAAAAATTAGGATTTTATCAAAAGACAAATATAGATGTGCATTTTGACAAAAATGAAGAGTTTAAAAAGGTTAAGTTATATGATATTTATGTGAAAAAAGATGATGATAAATGGGTTGTTTCAACACTTTTAGAAGAGGAATTGTTGCGCGATGATGTGGTTTTAGAAGATGGACAGCCTTTTGTTTGGGGGTCAATGCTTCCACAATTAAAAACAATAGACAATGAAGAATATGTGTGTGCTTATGGCGAACCTGTTATGTCAAGTGCATTGTCTTTGCAAAAGGAAATAAATATCACAAGAAATCTTTTAATAGATGCAATGAGAAGTGCATTAAACCCAAAAATAATACTTCAAAAATCTGCCGGAGTTTCAAGAGAAGACTTAGAGACTGTTGGCAAGCCAATATATCTTACAGAGCCTTCAAGTGTTAGTTTTTTGCCAACACCGAATATAAGTAGCTCGGGGGTTAATTTAGAACTCTTAGAGAGTGAAATCACAGAGGTTACTGGTGTTAGCCCACAAAATAACGGTGCGCAAACTGCACAAAATGAAACTGCTACTGAGATTAGCATAAAAGCACAAGAAGGTGGTCGAAGAAGTGCAGATTATATTAGATCATATAATGAGACTTTTGTAGAGCCTTTGTTTGATAGATTTGCAAAACTAGTATTTAAGTATGGAAATGATGAATTTTTTAATGGGTTTACAAGAGAGGATATACCTAGTTTTAGATTTAATATACAAACAGGTACTGGAGCTATGAATAAAGAAGTTAGAAGAGCAGGACTTCAAGCAAGTATGCAAGTATTTTCACAACTTTATCAAATGTATATGAGTATAGGTGATATGCAAAGTGCATATGGAATTGTTAAAGCTAATGAAGAGTTAGTTAAAGAACTTTTACCTATTTTGGGGATAAAAAATGTCAATTCTTTATTTGCTTTCAACAAGGGTATGCAATGAAGATTTTATTGGATTTAAATTTTGATATACAACAAACAAAAGGAGGTAAGAGGCTAGTTGATTTTATAGATAAAAAATACCAAGAATGTTTTGCAATGGCAAAAAACCAACAACAAACAGCAGAGTATAGGCTAAAAGCTTTAGAGCAAATGGCTTTTTTAGACACGATAATAAATTTACTAAAGGAAGAAGATGATGAATGAACAAATGAATGAAAATGATGCTTTAAATGAACTTTTAAACTCACTTAATGACAATGAAGAAACCACTCAAAACAAAGAGGAAGAACAAGAAGTAGAGCAAGTAGAACAAGATAAACAAAATAATCAAGATTTATCTAAACTTTTAAAAGAGCAAGCAAATGAAATTAAAACTTTAAAAGAAAGCTTAGCACTGCTTAATAATAAAAATAAGCCAAGTAAAGAAGAAGAAGAAAGGAAAGAGTATTTAAAGCAATTAGGGCTTGAAGGAATTGATGAAAGGCTTAAAAAACTAGATGAATTAGAAGCAAAAGCTAAGCAAAAAGATGAGGAAGAAAGCTTGCGCGCTAAATACATGGAGGTTGAAAGAACAATTAGAAAAGAGTATCCAAATGCTGACTTAAAAACTATGGGAGAATTAGCAAACAAACTTGGTGGATTAGCAAGTGGAGATTTACAAAGCTGGAGAACACTTTTGGCTATGGTTTATAAAAAAGATATTGGTAAAAAGGCAGATGAGAGCCTACCTAGATCAAATTACGCAGGTGGCGAGAGTGATTTTAACTCAAAAATAAAAAAAGGTGATGATATTTCTAATATTGATTTAGGAAAAGAATTATTATCTTTAGCTTAAAGAGGGGTATTTAATGAATTACGCAGCATTAATGAATAATGGTTTTGATTTTTCAAAAAACTTAGTTAAAGCTCAGGCTCCAAAGGTTGATAGTTTTTCATTTACTGATTTTCTAAGTAAAGGTTTTGATAATTTTAGTAAATGGGGGAATAAAGAAATAGCAAAAAATGGAGCAAGAACTAATTTTGATAGGCTTATAGACCTTGGTGGGCTTGCCGGAGGACTTTGGGGCGGATATGAACAACAAAAAATGGCAAAAAAGAATTTTGAGCTTCAAAAAGATGCTTACAATTTTAACAAATACTTAGCACAAGAGGAGCTTAGAAGAAGACAAAATAGAGAAAATAACTTAAAAGAAGTTTGGGCTAGTTAAAGTTTATGGATTTAAGGGGTTACCTTAAATCCTTTATTTTAGATATCAAATAAAGGTTGAAAAATGGCATATTATAACCCACAGCAAGTAGTATTTAACCCAAGTCTTGGTGTAATCCAAAATGCAGGAAAAGTAGGTGGAGTTTTATACGATAGTATGAAACAATATAGAGAAGAAGAAAACAAAAGAAGACTTTTGGCGCAAAGAGATGAAGAATTAAAAGCTCGACAAGAACAAAATGAGATTAATAATGCTTTTTTAAATAATAATTTATTGCAAAAGGAAAGAGCTTTTGAGTATGCTATGGAGCAAGATAGAATAAAGAATAATTTAGAACTGCAAAAATTAAATCAGCTAAAGCTTTCTAATGAATTAAATTTTAAATCAAAATATGGTTTTTTAGAGCCTAGCGAAGATGAAATAGAAGGTATGTTAAAAGACAATACTGGTATAGAAAAACCCTATTTGCTTTCTAGTAATGAAAAAAACTTAATGCAAAAAATGAAAAACCCAAAAAAAGAAATTGGTTTTTTAGATACATTTGTAGATGGCTTTTATGCGGGAAAGGAAAATAGAGATACATATAGCAAAATGTTTTATAACGCGCATAATGAAGCTATGTTAGATTTTGCAAGGGCAAAATATGGTTCACAAGTTACAAACAAGCAACAAGAAGATATAGAAAGAATTCATGGATTGCCTAGTTTTTCATTTATAAGAGATCAAATTCCATTAGATAGATTTTATAAACTTAAATCAGCTCAAGCAGATACACTTAAAAAAGCAGCTTATGATAAAACACGTGAAAAACTATTAAAACCAAGCATTTATAATCACCCAGTTTTAAGAAGAGAAGCAATAGCTGAATATAAAAATTATGTAAAAAAAATAGATGAAGAATTACTAGAGACTAAAAAATGGCTTGGTATTACTCCAAATAATCCTGGAAAAATAGTAGATATATCACAAGAACATAGCAATCAACCTATAATCACTCCATTAGTTGATGGTACTTATTTAGTAGAAAAAGATGGAAAATTTTACGAAGCAAGTTATGCTGAATTAAAACAAATGGGAGTTTTTGAATGAGAGAGATAACACTAGAACAAGCACAAGAATTAAAAAATCAATATGCAATAAACGCCTTAGCTGATTTAGAAGATAATAAAAAAGTAATTAATTATCTAAATAGACTAAAAGAAGAAAGCACTGATGATATAGAACGAATGGATATTGATAAACATAAGGAAGAAGTCTATAAAAACACGCCTTTTTTTATGGAAAACATTTACAAAGATGGAAGTAAAAACATAAAATCAAATATTATGCAAACACTATCAAATGCTAGTGGTTCTTTGGGAAATTATAATTTTGCTAAATCTTTATTGGGTGATGAAGAAGCGCAGAGAGCAAGAGCTAAAGTTGAAGAAGAAGTATTGAAATCAATGAACCAAGAGCTAAAGAAAATGGGTGTGGGTTTTATAGGTAAAGATGAATATAATAGAAGATATTTTGTATCAAATACTGGAGAAACCCAAGAGCTTGATGATAATGTATTTATGGACCTTTGGCGTGGAGTTAAAACTAATGCTTTTGAAGTAGGTGGCTCTCTTGCTGGCGGTTTAGTTGGTAGTAAATTTAAGCCTATTTTAAAAGCTTTTCCTGGTGCTAAAAAGTATGCCGATGAGATTACAGCTGGAACTATTGGAGCTATGTTAGGGAGTGATATTGACTATACTAGAAATGCTGCTTTATTTAACAAAGAGCCAAGTTTTAATGATAGATTGGCAAATAGTGCAACTGCAGGGCTTTTAAATGTTGGTGGAGATTTGGCTGTTTTAGGTGGTGCTAAGGCTTTAAGTGGTGTTAAAAACTCATTTTTAGGAGTTAAAGATGGTATAAAAACAGGGTCAGCTGTTGGCAAAGATATGATAGATGGGATAGCTGTTAAGGGAAATAGAGTTATTGATAAAATCAGTCAAAAAGATATTCCCATAGTTGGCAAGTTTAGTGATGGTGGCTTGCAAAATGCTGAAACAATTTTTAACAATCTTACAAAAAATGTGGAAAATAAAGCCCAAATTGATGAATTAATATTAAAAGAAAACCCAATATACTTAGAAAATGGAAAACCTACAATAGAAATATTAAAAACCTTGTTGAGCAAGGACTTAACAAAAACAATCCGCAATTTATACAAGATAGTGCTAAAAGAACAAGTGCTATTTTAAAAAATATTTCTAATGCTTTGTCGGGTTACCCCACTACACAAAGAAGAGAAATACTACTAAAAGCAGCACAAGCGTATCCTGAAATAGGTAGTTTTTTAGATGATGTTTTAAAAGCTGATAAAGATGCTAGCATTTCTTTTTTAAACATAGTTAAAGAACAAGATGAGGTGTTTAAGAATAAAACTGGTTTAAGCGGGGAGTTTGATGTTAAGGCTTGGCAAAAAGATAATAGCTCTTATAAAAAAAGAATTAATAATGAATATGCTCAAGCTATAAAAAGTATAGATGAGCTTAACAATGGCTCAATAAGGTTAAGCAAAGAAGATTTAGCAAAGATTGAAGAGTTTAAAAACAACAATTTTTTAGAGCAAGATATAAAAACAAATATTAGTAGCTTTCTAGAAGATGCTATTGATAAAGACTTAAGTGCTGAGCAAATATTTAACTTAAGAAGTGCTATAAATAAGCAATTAGCCACAGGAAACAAGACATATAATACTAAAGAAGCTTATAGACTAGTAAAAGATACTTTAGATGAAACTATGATAAAAAATGCAAGTGATAAAGAACTAGCAAGGAAGATTTTAGAAGATGCTAATAAAAACTATGCGTTAAAAGAAAATTTTAATAATAGTTATCTAGGAAAAATAAAAGACCAAGAAACGCCCGAAGCGCTCGCACAAAGAATAGCTAATGGTGCTAGAAATATCAATGAAGATAAGGATTTAAAAAGAGCTTTTGAAGGTATGAATGAAGCAGAGCGAAAAGCAAATGAAAAACATGTTTTTAATGCATTACTAGCAAAACATAGAATTGAAGATATAGGATATGATTTTAAGAGCCTAGCAAAAGATATGGATAATGTAGAATTTGT
This sequence comes from Campylobacter sp. IFREMER_LSEM_CL1097, assembly GCF_025772225.1. NCBI lineage: Bacteria > Pseudomonadati > Campylobacterota > Epsilonproteobacteria > Campylobacterales > Campylobacteraceae > Campylobacter > Campylobacter sp. IFREMER_LSEM_CL1097. Next base: position 97,546 of record NZ_JAKMRT010000004.1, read on the forward strand.
AAGTAAAGACTTAAAATATGCAAAAGAAGTAGTAAATGTTTATGCAAAAATTTATCAAAACAATAAAGACTTAATAATGACGGCTTTAGCTAGTAGTGGCAAAAAAACAAATTCTTCAATAGCCACAACATTTAGTGGGGTTTTTGATAGAATATTAATAAGCGGTGTTTTTGCTAGATTACATGCTTTAGCGCCTTTTATGAAGAGTGCTAAGGAGCAAGCGTTAAGAAATCAAATATTAGATGCATTAAAACTTGCTAAAACCAACAAGCAGATTATAAAAAATCTCAAAAACATAAAAATATCAAATCCAGAACAAAGTAAAATCTTTAAAGATGCTTTGGATAATTATATTAAAGTAGATAAAGAGCAAAACAAAATTTTAAAAGATACGCTAATAAAAGAAGGGCTTATCAAAGGCGATAACTTTTATATGGACAAGCCTGATCCTAAATATGCTAAAAGTGATTATACTGCTAAATTTAATGTAGAAAAATGGATTAATAATGTTACAGGAATTTTAAAAGATGAATGGGTAGTGAATTTAAAAGCTATGGCTAAAAAACACCCTGAAATGTTTAAAAATGAAGCAGATGTATTTAGGGTGATTAAAGAGATAAAGGACAATCCTACGCATTTTTTTAAAAACTATGATGATGAGGTGGCATTAATAGCTAAACCTTTAAAAGATAATAAGGTTGGTAATATAGCCATAAAAAAAGATAGTGGCAAAATTATACACATTAATAAAACAAAAGATAAAGATTTGGAGAGATTAAATCGTAGAAATAAAGAAATGCTGACAGGTACGCCAACTCCTGCAACCACTAAAGGCAGTACTACCAATGTGGAAGGCGGTTTATTACAGCATTCTTTCAAACATTCTACCCAAGATAAACCTAAAGAAAACTTAATTGAGAAATTAAAGGAGGATAGGAAAAACAAGAAAAGTGTTAAAGAAAAACTTGATGAAAAAATCAAAAATCAAAAAGAGAATGATGAGGATAAATGGAAAAGATTTGATAATTTTTTAAAAGAGAATAAAGACTATAATCTTGATGTTATGGGTAATTTAGATGTTGTCACTAGAGAATTTATACTCAATGCTAAAAAAAAGACACATAAGGGTAAAAAAGCTGATATACCTGATCTAATGCGTTCTAAAATAGAAAATGAATTAAACATCAAGCCTTTAAAAGAATTTGGAAAAAATTATGCAGAGTATTACCATGATGGAAAGGGTGCTTTACAAAAATTACTCATTGAAAAACAAGGACAAGTAGCAGGTGCTTTTCATAGAAAAGACTTAGGGGATATTGATTTGGTTTGGGGAGAAGTAACAGATGAGATAAAACATAAAGGCTATGGTTTAGCTCATATTATCGATAAACACCCTGATCTAGATTTAAAGCTAATATCTGAAATTATTAAAAATGGCAAATTGATAAAAGATAATAAGGGTAGAATTAGAATACAATTTGATAATAAAGTTGTCGGTATAAAAGATAATTGGAAGGGAGATAAAACAAATGCATGGATAGTTACAAGCTATGAATTACAATAAAAGAAGTGAAAAGTTTATATACATCTTTCACAATTACAAAGGGCGAGATTCTGCCCTTAAACTCTTAATTAAAATTCTAACAAACAAAGCTAAAAACAAAATTAATTGTTTTGGAAAAATTATATCATAGGCTTAAGTAGTGAATATAAAGGAAATAAAAGAACTTTTATAATTACGGCTTTTGAAAGATATAAAGGATAAAAACAACACTTTCACCGATTGTTTTTTTGCGGTTAGCTCGGACAATTTGCTAACCAACCTTTAATTAATTATATCATAAATTCGTGTAGTATTAAGATTAAAATATACTCGTAGTAAATGAACTATAATACCTAAAAAGTAATAAAAAATGCGGATAGGTATTATTTATTCTTATTGGCTTGTTTTCGAAGAACCTACTCCTGCTAAATATCCAAATACTCCTGCTACTGTTGTACTGAGTAAACCCAGCCCTATATCTATTTTATCAGTAAATATAATAAGATAAAGCCCAACAATTAAAAGAATAAAAACTGCAATGCTTGCTATATTCATAGATTTATGCCATTTTGCATTATCTTTGTTTAATTTATCTTTTGCAAATTCATATTGCTTTTGATTATCCTCTTTGGTGGCTTCGATTTGAGCTAGAGCGGTTTGCTGCTTATTTAGCTCAATATCTGCCATTACTCTGCCTATTTTTTCAAAAGCTTCTAAGCTTGTTTTTCCTAATTCCTCTAAATTTAATCCTTTAGTTGGAATCAATTTATTATTATCACCATCAATTCGCATATTTAACTTCTACATTTTTTTTAAAATTTCTGTTGCTTTGTTGTATAAAGTGCAAAGTATTTTGCACAAGAAGTAAATCCGTATTTTGCATTTGCGGATAATATCCTTTATAGTTTGAATAAGATACAACAACAGCTTTGTCTGCATTATGTTTCTGAATATCTTTTGCTTGACTGTAAGCTTCTTGTATGCTATACATAATCCTTCCTTTGTATTAGCTTATAAACTATAAAAATTATATTACAATTATAATAAAAATTATATTATATATGAAATATAATAAATATATGAAATAAAATGTAATTTTGCATAAAACAACAAAAATGTTATTTTTAATTATTTATGTTCAATATTTATCTTATAAAAGGTTTTATAGATTTTGAAATTTCATCTAAAACTTTTGCTTTTTCATAATTAATAAGCCAACTATTTACCCAGCCGGGTATAGAATTTGTTTGTCTCCAATTGGTTACGCCGGTATAGCTCATTTTAACCATTTCAGAAAAATCTTTTTTGCTTAAACTGATTGATTTTAATTTATTCTCAAATTCATCATAATTCATTTTAACACCTTTACAAATAAAATATTTATTATTTTACAAAAAAACAACTAAAATATTTATAAAATTATTGACAATATAACTAAATGATGTTATAATTTACTCATAAAACAAATGATTTATTTGTTTTAAATCAAAACAAAGGGAAAAAATGGAAAAATTAGCTGTAATTAATGGCGTAGGTGTAGAGTTGGAGGTAGCCAACGACCAAGTAACGACTACCTCTTTAAGTGTGGCGGCAGTTTTTAATAAACGCCACGATAATATTATAGCAAAAATTAATGAATTACCGCAAGATGAGTTTAACGCCCTTAATTTTAAGGCGGTTGAATATAAAGATAAAAAAGGCGAGTTAAGACCTTGCTACAACCTAACTCGTGATGGTTTTTCTTTACTTGTTATGGGTTTTACAGGCGAAAAAGCCTATAAATTCAAAGTTGAGTTTATCAAAGCTTTTAATGAAATGGAAAAATGCTTAAAAAACTTAGAACAAGAACAAATGCAAAAACTAGCTTTTAGACAGAGCTTAGGTTATAAATCTCAACTTAAACAGCAAAAGCTAAAATATGAAAATGAGATTAAAGCTTTAAAGTATGATTTAGAACATAAAAACGAGTTAAGCTTTAAAAGAAAACTTAGCAATGAGGAATTATTAGAGCTTAGGAAATTTCTAGCAAAAGATTATGAAATAGTTTGTTTTAAAAAATGGGAGTATATGTTATTTGCTGAAAGCGTTTCAAGAAAAAACTATAAACTAGATAAAGCAAATGGTTTTTGTATTTATAAAAGTATAGAAGAAAAGTTTAATTCTAGGCTTGATTATTATAAACATTATGATGAATATGAAGAAAAGTGGGGTAACTTATTAAGAAGGTAAAATATTTTTTAATTTATTTCAAAATATACTAGTTTTGAAATAGCCATTTTTGTCAAAATCTCCAAAAAATATCAAAGGAGATTTTAAAATGGCTTTGTCATCTATGGACTTTACCCCACCAGCAACACAAAATGTTAAATTAAAACCTAGTGTATATGAAAAGATTATACAAATAGGTGCAAGCGAGACACCACTTTTAAACAAAATAGGCACATCAAGTGTTACAAGCCCACTGTTGCATTCTTGGCTTACAGATACATTAGCAGACCCAAAGAAGAATGCTAATTCGGAATTAAGTAAATTTAATGGCGAAACAAAAAACACAACTCAAAAAACATCTAATGCAACACAAATTTTTATTACAGAAATTTCAGTTACCACAGCTTTAATGAAAGCTAAACAATATGGTGGCAATGAGATGGAGTATCAAGTTGGTAAAAAGACAAAAGAGCATAAAAGAGATATGGAATATGCTTTATTTGGATTAGGTCGTGATAGTGATGTTAAAAAATCAGTGTTTAAAGATTATATTCAAGCGCAAGATGGCGTAAGTGGAGAAATGGCGGGATTGTTTCACTATATAGCAAAAGGAGAAACAAGCTTTAGTGGTGGAAAAAGAGGCAATGTATTAGCATTTGATGAAGCAAAAGATTGGAGCGGAACTCCTAGCTTGCTTACTGAAGATAAATTAAGTCAAATTTTACAAAGCATTTGGGATAGTGGTGCTACACCTAAAGATGTATTTTTAGGGGCTAGTTTAAAACCGGCTATTAATAAACTCGCTACTAGGATTTTTGGAAATGAGAAAAATCTAGTTGGAAATGTTATGAGCCTTGAGACAGATTTTGGAACAATCAATTTTCACTTACATAGACTATTAAGCCCTAAATATGGTTTAGGCGATGTTTTAATAGCGGGTGATTTTGAGTTTATGAAACACGGGCTTTATATTTCCACTTTTATTGAAGATGTACCTACTGATGCAACAGCAAAAGCAAAAAGAATTTACACTCAAAGCACATTAGAAGTAAGAAATGCTGATGCATTTGCTATAGGTGTTGGGCTTAGTGGCGTAGAAGGTGGAGCTTTAAAGCTTAAAAAATGAAAAGTGTATTAGTTAGGGATATTATCTTAAAGAAAATGTCCAAAGAAAGAACTAGTGTTGATGATAAATTTATAAAAGCCTATATTATGGAGGCTTTTTATTATATTTGTGGCAAATGTGAGCCTAGCGTACTCACTAAAACCATAAGAGAAGATGATCAAGTGGTCTTAAGAAACACTAGAAACAATGCATTTTTGATAGTCCCTGATGAGCCAAATTTTGAAGATGAACAAGAACATTTAATGATAGATGAAAGCCTTTGCTACGCTGTTATTAATTATGTATGTTTTTTGATGAGCAAAGGCGAAAATGTGATGTATTTAAAGCTTTGCAATGAAATTATCAATGATTATATTAGTAACGATGGAAAGGAGCTTGAAAATGCACACTTGTGATACATATAAAAAATTTATCAGAGCAAAGAGTTATGATGATTATGAAAAAAGTATTACAAACTTAGATTTTATAGCTTATTTGGATACTAAAAAATGGCTTGAAGCAATGGATGATTTGTTGTTATTTTGCCAAAGAAGAATAAAAGATAGCGATTTTTATACAGGGGAGTAAAATGGTAAGTTTAGCTGAATTGAAAACAGGTAAAGAAAAGCTAGAATTAATTAATCAAATTTTATTAAGAATTGATACTATAGCTAGAGCTTTAGACAATACAAGACTTGATGAAATTGTCGGTTTAAAAGAGAGCGTAAATTCTTTACATGAACAAACACTAGAACTAAAACAAGAAGTTTCAACAATGTATACTAGTTTTAGCGAAAATAAAAAAGATTTTGATACTAAATTTTCTAGTGTTAATGAAAAATTTAGCATTATGCAAGAGCGTTTTAGTTTTATAGAGCAAGCTTATAATGATTTTTCAAGTTCTAAAGAAGAACTTGAGCTTATAAAAGGCTTTATAGAAGAAAATAAACCTGTATTTGAAAGCTTAAAAGATGATTTATCTAAATATGAAAGTATGAAGATAGATCTAGAAGCCATTATCACAGAAGCTACAAATAATACAAAATTATCAAAAGAATATTTTGAATTAAGCTCAAAAATAAAAGATGATATTTTAAGAGAATTAGAACATTGTAAAGATTTGGTGCAAGAGTTAAACTATAGCGCTGATGAGCTTAGGGGACTAAAGCCAGAGCTTTTGCAGATAAAAAAAGAAGTAAACGAGCTTTCATCGCAAGCTAGTAAAATAGTTTTAGATGCAAGCGAAATTATAAAAAATAAAATAAATACTATCTTTTTTGAAAATCAAAGATTAAATCAAGAAATGATAGATAGTGTCAAAAAATTGGAGGAAATAAAATATGATGTTGGCATAAAGTATAAAGAAATAATACAAGCTTATAATCTTTTACTAGAAACCAAAGAGAGTTTAGAAGAGTTAAAAGAAGTTATTGCTTTATACAAAGAATTTGAAAACGACATTAAATCATATTCAGAGCTTATAAAAAATTTCAAAGAACAAATTGCGAATTTAGAAAGTGATTTAGAAAATAAAGCACAAGGTTTACACGAAGATTTAGAAGCAAAAGGTGAACAAGTAATCTCATCCATAGAAACAGCAAAAAATGAAGCTATTGTTAAATTTGATGAGCTTGTTGCAAAATGTGAAGGATATAAAATACATTTTGAGCAAAGTTATGATAGGTTTAATCAAAGAACTTTAATAGCTAATGAAGATTTGGGGAGACTAGCCGAAGTTGCTAAAAAAGAGCTAGGCAATGACAAGTTAATCTATGAGACAGAATTAAAAGCTTTGCGTGATGAAATATTGCAAGAAATGAATGAAGTTAGTGATAAGGTAATAAATGATAGCACAGGAGTTATTGCCTCAATTGATGAAAAAGCTAATGAACTTAAAAATTTTGTAGATATTTCAAGAGCAAATATAGATAATTTAATAAATGCATTTAATGCTAATTATAATCAAAAAATACAAGAATTTACATCTTTAAACACAAACGCCTTAAGTAGTATAGAAGAAGCTAAAACTAGCTCTTTATCTGATATTAATACTAGTAAAGATGAAAGTATATCTTCTATAGAAACAAGCAAAGACAACGCCTTAAGTAGTATAGAAGAAGCTAAAACACAAGGGATAGCTTCAATAGATGAAAAATTAACGCAAATAGATTTTAATGGGATAAAAGAAAGAGTTGAAAAAAACGAAAGTGATATTGCAGGTATTGAGGAAAAACTAGAAAAAGCCGCAACAACAGATGAGGATAATTCATTTAGTGGAAATAATTCTTTTGAAAAACCTATAAGTATTCCAGAAGCTACCAAAGAAAACGAAGGGATTAATTTAGGTCAAGCTGATGTTAGATATTCTAAAACACAAACACAAGAATTAGAATGGAGACTAGGGCAGGGAGAACAATTTACATCATTAAAACAGGTATTCGAAGAAGCTTCTAAATATACAAGTAGTTATTTTATCAAAATAACAATTAAAGATAATTTTGAAATAAATGCGTTTAATAATGTTTATAATGGAAAAGCTACTTTAGAGTTTTTTGGTGAAGGTAATCAAAATCTAATTATAAAGAACACTATAGGTCAATGGGATAATTGTATATCTGTTGCATACGGTAGTAGAGTTATTTTTTATAATCTTAAAATACAAAGCACTAAAGCTACTAATGAGGGTATATTCTTAGCTGGGCAAGGTCGTGTAGAGTTTAATAAAGTTTCATTTTCAGGTAAATATCTTTATTGTATTTATACTAGCTGTTTTGTAGGCTTAAATGAGGTTACAATGGAACTAGATAAAGGTAGTATAGGTATATCTATATTATTAAATGGCTACTTAGATATTATTACTAAATTTACTTGTAATAACGCAAAAGTAGCAGTTCTAGCGGATTTGGGAGGTAGAGCTATAGTTAGAGGTTATCCTTGCAATATTACAAACTGCACAACAGGATTAAAAGTTGAGCACGGAGGTCTTATAGATTTATATAATAAATCAGCTATTACTTTTACAGGAACTACCACTCAATATAGTCAAGCATTGAATACACAAACTACAAATGGATATATAAGGGGATAATTATGATAACTACAAAATTTAATGGTAATCAATACTTTAGTTTAGATAAAAATATTATAGAAACTCATATAGATAACAAATGGGTTATAGCTTTTGTTACTAGACAGCTTAGTTTTAAGGAAGAAGATAGACTATTGCCTGATGGTACTATAGTTAAAGTTAATGATTTTATAGATGATATAACACCACAAGAAATTGAAAATGGTACTAAAACAGTTAAAGAATACTGTCTAGCAAATAAAAATGAAAATTTATATTTTGAATACTTACTAGCAATTTCACAAGAAGATGAAAAATTAAATGTTTTAAAAGAAAAGAAAAAATATGAAATTCAAACTAAAAGAGATGAGGCTTTAGAAAGCGGACTTATTTATAATGATCATATTTTCCAAACAAGAGAAAAAGACAAGCAAAATATCATTGGAGCTGCAACTAATTTAATGTTTGATATACAAAGTGGGACTAACTCAATCTCTGAAATCATTTGGATTGATATAAATGATGAAAAAGTAACTTTTACACCACAAGATTTTTTAAAATTTGCTTCAAGCGTAGCTTATCATACCCAAGAAATTATCTTTAGGGCAAATGCATTAAAAGAAAGAATAGAACAAGCTAAATCTGAGCAAGATTTAGAAGCTATTGTTTGGGAGGAATGATGAATTACACTCAACAAGGAATTGAATTAGCTCAGCTTAGCACTCCTGCTTTACTAGGTGTTATTGTTATAGTTTTGGCTTATATAGTAATAAATTTATATAAAAAAATAAACCATGAAAATCAAGAAAAAGTAAAAGAGCTAATTTTGTTATCAAAAGAAACAAATAAATTAATTAGCGAACAAATCAACACTTCAAAAGCTTCAAGTGAGATTTTAGTGAAATTTATAGAAAGTCATTGTCAAAAAACACATGAAAAATTATTGGAAATTGAAGATGATATTAAGGATATGAATATAAAGCTAAGCCATATCTCACATATTAGAAACAACGAATTATCTAAGATTTATAAAGGAAATAATAATGCATAGAGTTATAGTTAAACCTTTTGGCAAAGATAGATTTGAAGTTGTAAAAGAATTTGAAGTTAGTTTGTGTGGTTTAAATTTTATCGTGCCAAAAGGCTTTATTAGTGATGGTGCTTCAGTGCCACGCATTTTTTGGAGTATTTATCCTCCATATAAAAGTGAGTATTTTAGTGCTAGCATCGTGCATGATTATTTATGTGAAAGAGCTAATACTAGAAATGATTATAAATTAGCAGATTTGGCTTTAAAAGAAGCTATGAGTGAGCTTGGTTGCTCTAAAGTAAAGACTTTTATTTTTTATCATGCGTGTAATACATTCCATGTGGTTAAATGTTTTTTGAAAGGACTAAAATGAAACTAAAATTAACTAGAAAGTATTTGAGAAATACTTGTGTCATAGGAGAGTTTAAAGTTTTAGATGAAAAAGAAAATATTCTTTTTGAGTGTTTTTCTTTAGAAGAAGATAAAGAAGGTGTTGAAAGAGAAAAAGACTTAAGAGTTCCTGCGGGAGTTTATAATTTAAAAAGACATACACTATCTAGTTTTAATGATAAAGGTAAAAGGGTAGTAGCAGGAGTTAAAGTTTTAAACGATGATGATAGTGTTGTAAATATCTACAACGATAATGTGCCTTTTGATAGACACATTTTAATCCATTGGGGAAATACTGACAAAGATACAAAAGGTTGTATTTTACTAGGTTTAACTAAGAGTGATGAAAGTATAGGACAAAGCAGACAAGCTTGTAAAAAATTATATGACTTGTTGTATCAGCAAGATTTATCAAATATAAAATTAGAAATCACGAATAAATTTTTAGAAAGGAGATAAAAGTTTAAGTAGGCCAAAGGTGGTATTCTAGCTCCCCTTTTTAAAGGGGAAATCAAAGCTAATAAGCCTTGACTATAATTATACAAAGTAGTATAATTATTACTAGAATTTTATGGTTCAATTTAATCACCACCTAACTGAGTGTTGATTAACACCAAAGGCGGCCACCTTTGGTGTTCCACCCTTTGAAATTATACTCAAATCTTACTTAAACTTCTAAAATTAAGAAATGATAAATCTTTTATTTAACAATACAAAGCTTTATATTGCTTTAGCTCTAATGCTTATGCTTAATGTATTTTTATATCTTAAGCTAGATAGCACAAATGCAAAATTAGAAAAAAGTCAAAGTGATTTAAATTTGGCTTTGAGTGTAAATAATGAACTCACAAGGATTACTCAAGAGCTTAAAATAAGACACGAACAAGAGCTAAAAGCACTCTTTCATGCAAATACTCAAAAAAATCAAATCAAAACAAGGGTTGATGATGTTAAAAACTATATATCCAAAAGCAATGAAACTAACACTACTAAGCTTTTTAATGCTATGCTTGATAGGCTGTGGGAGCAAAACACAAGTGCTAACCAAAATACAAATTCAAAAAGTGCAAATACCAAATGAGCTTTTAGAATTTGATAGAGCAAGCAAACCTATAGTGCAAGATGAAAAAGATATATTAAAAGCTTATAGTGAGCTTTTTTATCACTATAAGCAATGTGAGATCAATATAGATAAAATTAAGGAGTTGAATGATGAATTATGAGCAAAGATTAAATCAATTTAAAAAAATATATCCTGAAATTTTAGAGTTAAGCTTGGCGGAAAAATCCCCATTTGGAGAATTAAAAAAGATATTAGATGATAGCATAAAAAATGATGTTATTAAAAACGAAGAGCAGTTTAAAACTTTAGCGAATGCGCTATCTTTAGTAGGACAAAGTATAGTAGCACAAAGTCAAACTACAGCATTGGGTATGATTTTGCAAGGCGATGAAAACGAACTTAATAGCGAGAAAATAAAACTTATACAAGCACAAATAGAAACTGAAAAGAAAAAACCCGCACTCATAGATAGACAACGAGAACAAATAGATGATATGTTAAGAATAGAAGCGGCAAAAGTTGCACAAGGATATAGTTTTGGGCTAAGCGCAGGTGGGCTTGAAATACCAAAAGAGTTGGAATCTTGGGTAAAAGAAAAAATTGAAAATATAGATAAATGATTGATAAAAAATATAGAACTCCAAAATATTTTTTAAGAGCTAAATATCCACAGAATGCAAATGACATAGGATATGTAGAATGCTATCAAGCTTGGTTTTTATACGGAACTACCTTTGTATATAAATATGTAGAGCTTTTGCATAAACAATTAATAAGAAAAGGTAGGGCTGTAAAAACAAGAATTTATCACCCGCTCTTCCCAAATTCCTATGGAATTGATTTTTATGATATTAAAAGTCCTTCTAGAGCTCCATATAATTACCATAATAGTGGGGATTTGGGGTTAAATCAGTTTTTTGTAGGTCAAAACCCTTATGAGTGGTATAGAGGAGACCCTGGAGATAAAAGTGGAATATATCATGATACTTGTCAAATTATAAGGAAAAGACAAAATTTAAGCTTGTTTAGTTTTGATTTTCATGGAAAAAATGTTGTTACAAACCCTAGCTATCTTTTAAAATACAAAGAAGAGCTAAAGAATTTTTATTATCTACATGATCTTACTTTTGAAAAAATACATGGCTTTTATGGTGCTATAGTCCCTGGATATGGTAAGCCAAAATATATTTTTGTAAAATCTAATATAATTAATAACGAGCTTATAAAACCTAATTTTATTTTACCGGATAAAGACAAATTTAAGCCAAGTTTAGTAGAGAGTGAAGATGGTAGATATTACAATTTAAGACCATATTATGATGAGTTCTTGAGATTAAATAAAAATGTATTTATTGTACCTGAAAAAATATCTAATATTGATTTTTTAAGTGCATTTAACAATAACATCAATGTTTCTAAATTAGGCGATATATTTCACCCTCTAGCATTTCTTTCTAATTTAAATAATATAGCTTATCAAGAGCCTGTTGTTTTGAGAAGTCGGAGTAGTTTTTTTTATAAAAATATCTCATTGATGCCTTGTTATAACAATGAAAGCAATATGCCTTATGGAAGAAAAGATAGATGGTTTATTTTATGGGATAGTATGTATGATCTTTATGTGAAAGAAGATAAGGAATGGTGGGAGTTTATAATAGCTCCTGTTGTTTCTGCTGTGATTGTTTTTATTAGTTTTTATACAGGTGGAGTTATAGGTGGGGCTTTAGGTGGTATGATAGGCGGAGCTTCGGCTACAATTATAACAAATATAACAATCGCACTTAGTACGCTTGGAGGTGTTATAGACGCATTAAGTTTTTTAGGCATAGTAGATAATGGAAGTTCTTTAGCTAAAATAAATAAAGTTTTAAAATTGGTTTTAGCTGTTGCAGGATTGGTAAGTGCTGGATATAAAATAGGAGTTGATATTAATAGTGCAATTTCTAATCAAACCCCTATAGTTGATGTTTTAATTAATAAAGATGCTACATCTTCAGATATTATAGGTTATATTAGTGATATATTTTTAAGCTCTAATTTAAAAGAAGCTAGTTTGCCTTTAGATGAAAATAGTGATATTGATGAGCATGTTTTTTTTGGAGAGGCTTCAAAGGAAGATATTGAAATGGTAACTAAAAATCTACTAAATGAAAACTGGTATAGTTTTGACACCTTAGATATTTTAAATGAAAAAGATGTTGAGATATAATTTAGATAATTAAGTTTTGTCTAATATATTTTAAAGTATCTTTTTGGAAAATAAAAAAATATATGTTCTTAGCAAATTATACCCATTTTATACCTATTTGTGAATTTTTTGGTATAAAATATCTATAAATAAGCTATTTTATAGCATAGTTCAAACCTTGCTGGGGACACCATTTCAAGGAAAAAGATGTTTCATATAGTCTTAGTTGAGCCTCGCATACCACAAAATACAGGAAGTATAGGCAGAATGTGTTTTAATGCAGGTTTTGCTTTACATATTATCAATCCGCTTTTTAGTATTGATGAAAAGGCAGTTAAAAGAGCAGGACTTGATTATTGGAAAAAATTAAATCCTTTTTTATGGGATAATTTAGAAGATTTTTTAAAAGAGTATGAAAAATTTCAAGATAGATTTTTCTTTGCGACAACTAAAACTACTCAAGCTTATTTTGATGTAAATTATCAAAAAGGTGATTTTTTATTTTTTGGAAGTGAAAGTTTTGGTTTGCCTATGGATTTAATGCAAAAAAAATGGGAAAATGCTATTACTATACCGATGAAAGATTGCGGTAGAAGTTTAAATTTAGCTACAAGTGTAGGCATAGTGAGTTATGAGGCTTTGAGGCAAAATTTTGCCTCTTTTGAAAAATTTTAATGATTTAAAACTTGATTTAAAAATTCTTTCAATCTTTCATTCTCTGGGTTTTCAAAAGCTATTTTAGGACATTCATCTACTGCTATAATGCCTTTATCCATGAAAAAAATTCTATTAGCTACATTTCTTGCAAATCCCATTTCATGTGTAACTACAAGCATAGTTAAACCTTCTTTAGCCACTTCTTTCATGATATTTAAAACCTCACCTATCATTTCAGGATCTAAAGCTGAAGTTGGCTCATCAAATAAAATCACATCAGGATTCATCATTAATGATCTTGCTATGGCAATACGCTGTTTTTGTCCACCTGAAAGCTTATGAGGAAAATAATTTTCTTTATCACTTAGGCCAACTTTTTTGAGTAATTCTCGTGCTTTTTTTACTGCTTCATCTTTACCCATGATTTTTGTTTGTACTGGCACTAGGCATAAATTTTCCAAAACATTTTTATTATTAAAAAGATTAAAATGTTGAAATACCATGCTTACTTTTTGTCGAATTTTATTGATATCTGTTTTTTTATCAAGTATATTGATATTATTGATATAAATATTACCACTATCTGGTGTTTCAAGTTTATTTAAACAGCGTAAAAAAGTACTTTTTCCACCTCCGCTAGGCCCTATAATAGCAATAATATCACCTTTATGTACTTCAATGCTAATATCTTTTAAAACTTCTAAATCTCCATATTTTTTAATCAAATTTTCTATTTTAATCATGTTTGTTTAATCTCATTTCTATAAATCTTGCAATCAGTGTTAAAATTTTAACGCTTACATAATATACAAGCCCTGTAAAAATAATAGGTTTAGGGTTGTAATAAATTGCTTGTAAGCTTTTACTTTGCATGGTAATATCCATAACGCTAATATAGCCCACTATTGAAGTTTCTTTAAATAAAGAAATAAATTCATTCATTAAAGAAGGTAAGATATTTTTAATCGCTTGTGGAAAGATGATTAGTCTCATAGAAGCAGAATAATTAAGCCCCATTGCTCTTGATGCTTCCATTTGTCCTTTGTCTACACTTTGAATTCCACTTCTTACGATTTCAGCTACATAAGCAGAACTATTAAGTCCAAGTGCAATAATAGCTACATAAAAATTATCACTCCAAGTAGCAAAAATCACTACTGAGAAAATCAAAAGCTGTAAAAGCAGAGGAGTTCCGCGTATAATGTCTATGTATTCATCTATGATGAAATTTAAACTTTGAATTTCTAAAAATCTTAAAAATGCTAGGAAAAAACCAAGTGCTATTCCTATTAAAATTCCACCCACTGTTAAGCCAAGTGTTGTGAAATAACTATGAACATAAGCTTTGGCTTCTATAGTATAAGCATATTCTCCTGTAGCTAAGCCATTTTGATCTTTAACTTGTAAAATTTCAATAGGAAATGAAAAATAAGCCCAAAAAACAATAATGGCAAAAAATACAAAAATTTTCATCGTATTTTGTTTCAATTTAAACACCTTATAAAATTTTAAAAAAACTAAGTGTATAAAAATTAAGTTTTCTTTTTACTTAAAAGCATTTTTATGTGTTTTTTTGGTAAATATCGTGAGTTAAATTTTCACATAGCTGTAAAAAATAAAATAAAATTAATATAAAATTATATTTTTTTGTAGCAAATTCATTTTTTTATGATAAATTTACACTCGATTAAATTATAAAAAGGAGATAAATATGGATTTAATATCCCAATTTGTTGGCTTTGTAAATAATCAGTATTATTCCATTTTGGTTATTTTGCTTATTATTGTAGGGTTTTATTATAGCTATTTGACAGGTTTTGTGCAATTTCGAATGCTTCCTTATGTGTTTGACATTTTGACAGAAAAGCAAGAAAAACATGAAAAACACCATATTACTCCTTTTCAGGCTTTGATGATTTCAACAGCTTCAAGAGTTGGTATAGGAAATATTGCAGGTATTGCAGTAGCAGTTGTTTTGGGCGGACCTGGTGCTTTGTTTTGGATGTGGGCTATGGCATTTTTTGGTGGCGCTTCAGCTTTTGCAGAAAGCACTTTAGCACAAGTTTATAAAAGTCGTGATGGAAAAAGTTTTAAAGGTGGCCCTGCTTATTATATTAGTAAAGCTTTAAATTTAAAATGGCTTGGAGCTGTTTTTGCGGTGATTTTAATCATTACTTATGCTTATGGATTTAATGGACTTCAAAGTCAAACTATGACTTCAGCATTTGAGTTTTATTATAAAGGTATGGTTGATGCTAGTGAAGTAAGTTTTTCGCAAAGTTGGTGGCCTATTGTAATAGGGGCTATTTTGGCTATTTTTGCTGCTTATATGTTTTTTGGTGATCATACTAAAATAGGTAAAGTAAGCTCGGTCATCGTTCCTATTATGGCGATGATTTATGTTGGTTTATCTATTATAGCGATGTTTATGAATTTTGATAAAATTCCTGAAGTGTTTTCTATGATTTTTAAAAGCGCTTTTGATTTTGAAGCTATTTTTGGTGGATTTGCAGGTTCTGCTTTGGTTATAGGTATAAAAAGAGGATTGTTCTCTAATGAAGCAGGTATGGGTTCAGCACCAAATGCAGCAGCTTCTGCTCTTACAACTCACCCTGCAAAACAAGGGGTTATTCAAGCATTTTCTGTGTTAATTGATGTGATTATTTGTACAAGTTCAGGATTTTTGGTATTATTTTCACTTGCTTATGCTAATAATATTGGTGTAGACGGTAAGCCTATTTTAACAGCACTACCTTTAGTACAAGAATCCATGAAAGAATATTATGGAAATCTAGGTGTACATTTTACTACTGTTAGTATAGTTTTATTTGCTATTACTTCTTTGATAGGAAATTACTATTATGCTCAAGCAAATATTAAATACCTTACTCAAAATCCTATTATTATTAATCTTTTTAAAGCAAGTGCCGTGCTTATGATTTTTATTGGTGCAAATATGGATTTAAAATTTGCGTGGGATTTGGCTGATACTACTATGGCGTTTATGGCTACGATTAACATCATTTCTATTTTATTGCTTGGTGGTATAGTGAAAAAGGTATTAAAAGATTTTAGCGAGCAAAAAAGACAAGGTAGAGATCCGGTATTTAGTGCTTCAAAGCTTGGTATTAAAAACGCAGAGTGTTGGGACTAATGATAGATTATATTATTATTGCTTTGTTTATAGCTTTTATGGTTTTTCTTGTGTTTGGCTTTAACCGCCAAATGCAAGAAAAAGTCAAGCAAAGAGAAGAAAAACTAAAAACAAAGAAAGATTTTAAAAAAAATAGGTAAAATACACTAAAAAATTTTTTAAAAAAGAGTGTAAAATGAAATTGTTAATAGAAATAGGCACAGAAGAGCTTCCTGCTATTCCTTTATTAAAAGAACTTCCAAATATTACTAAAAAATGGGAAAAGATTTTACAAGAGTATCATTTAGAATCTGAATTTAAATTTTTCTATACTCCTAGAAGATTAGTTTTTATTCATGAAAATTTTAAAGAAAAACAAGATGATTCTTTTGTGGAATTTATAGGTGCACCTAGGGCGATAGCTTATAAAGATGGAAAGCTTACTCAAGCAGGGCTTAGTTTTTTAGAAAAAAGTGGTTTAAAAGAAGAAGAGCTTGAATTTAAAGAAATTAAGGGTAAAGAAGTATTGTATTGTCAAAAACAAGTACAAGGCTTGCAAAGCAAAGCAGTTTTAGCTCAAATGATCGAGGCTTTTTTAAAAAGCTTGAGTTTTGGTAAAACTATGAGATGGGGTGATGGTAGCTTTGAATTTATCAGAGCTATTCGCTCGCTTTGTTGTATTTTAAATGATGAATTGATTGAGTTTGAAAGCTATGGTGTTAAAAGTGCAAAAAGTACTTTTGTGCATAGAAGTGTTAGTTATGATTTGATAGCTTTTTCAAATATTGATGAGTATCTTAAGACTCTAGAGCAAAATTATATTATTTTAGATCAAGAACAAAGAAAAAAGCTTATTATTGAGCAGTTAAAGACACTTGAAAAAGAAAATGATATTACTATTGCAGAAGATGATGAGCTTTTAGCTGAAGTTGTAGCTATCACAGAGTATCCAAAGGCATTATTAGGGCATTTTGAAAAAGAGTATTTAGAAATCCCAAGCGAAGTGATAATTACTTCTATGAGAGAAAATCAACGCTATTTTGCAGTATTTAAAAACAATACTCTAAGCAATCATTTTATTGTAGTTTCTAATGCGGTTTGTGAAGATTATTCTAAAATCATTAATGGAAATGAAAGAGTTTTAAGAGCAAGATTAAGTGATGCAATGTTTTTTTGGAAAAATGACTTAGCGCAGGGTTTAAATAATGATAAAATAAGCCAAATGGTTTATCTTGAAGGACTTGGAACCTTAAAAGATAAAATTATTAGAGAACAAAAAATTGCTACTAAGCTTTGTGAAGTTTTTGCTA
The DNA here is from genome assembly GCF_025772225.1 of Campylobacter sp. IFREMER_LSEM_CL1097. Classification (NCBI taxonomy): domain Bacteria; kingdom Pseudomonadati; phylum Campylobacterota; class Epsilonproteobacteria; order Campylobacterales; family Campylobacteraceae; genus Campylobacter; species Campylobacter sp. IFREMER_LSEM_CL1097. The sequence goes on from NZ_JAKMRT010000004.1 coordinate 115,240, forward strand.
ATACTCAAAAAGATGAAATTTTAAAAGCTATAGAATACTCAAAAGCTGATCTAAGTACTCAAATGGTGTATGAATTTACTGATCTTCAAGGCATTATGGGATCTTATTATGCTAAGGCTATGGGTATGAGCGATGAGCTTGCTTTGGCGATTAAAGAACAATACCTTCCAAATGGCGATAATTCAGCTATGCCAAGTAATGAATTTAGTTCTATTGTAGCTTTGGCTTATAAATTTGATACACTCGTGGGGCTTTTTTCAATGGGGAAAATCCCAAGTGGTACAAAAGATCCTTATGCTTTAAGAAGAGCAGCAAATGGTGTTTTAAAAATTATTCTAGCTTTAAATAAAAATTTTGATCTTAAGATATTTTTAGAAACAATAGCTAGTGAGTATAAAAGCTTTGATTTGAAAATTTTATTAGACTTTATCTTAGAGCGCTTATATACTTTTTATGAGGTTAATGCTTCTTTTGTTAAAGCTGTGCTTAGCTCTAAAACTTATGATGTTATTTATATTGATTCTTGTATTAAAGCTTTAATACAAAGTGCAAATAAGGCAGATTTTAGTCAAAATTTTGCTACTTTTAAGCGCTTGGCAAATATTGCAATATTAAGTGAAGTTCAAATTAATGAAAATTTGTTTAACACTCAAGAGGAAAAAGATTTATACCAAGCTTTTATGCAGTGTAAAACAAAAGAAAATAACACCCAAGAGCTTTTAGAAAGCCTTTTTGCACTAAAACCACAAATTGATGCTTTTTTTGATAAAGTAATGATTAATGACAAAGATGAAAATATTAAAAACAATCGTCAAGCTTTAGTATGTGCAATTTATCGTGAGTTTTTAAAAATAGCTGATATTAAAGAGCTTAGTGTATGAGAAAAATTCTTTTTTTACTTTGTTTTTTGGTATTTGCATTAGAAGCTAGAGAGATTGAGCTTGTAAAAGGGCAAGTAATTTTTTTAGAATTTGATAAAAATAATTTTTTACAAATTAGCTCAAATTCTAAAAAACTTCCTTTTTTTGAGTATAAAAATAAAGTCATTGTTAGTATAGCCATACCTTATAAAAATCCTAAAGATAGAAAATTAATAGCTGAATTTAAAGATAATTCCAAAGAAGAAATTAACATAAAATTTAGCGAAGGAAACTATAAAAAAGAATTTTTAAAAGTTAGTGCTTCTAAGGTTAATCCACCTAAAGAAACACTTGATCGCATTAGTAAAGAATATCAAGAAGCTATTAAGGTTTATAATACTTATACTAATATGGCTTTATTTGAAGGCAATTTTACATACCCTTTAGAAAGTAAAATTACAAGTGCTTTTGGAAAAGCAAGATTGTTTAATGATACTCTTAAAAGTTATCATAGCGGAACTGATTTTAGAGCAGCAAGTGGGACAAAAATTTATGCTAGCAATGATGGTATTGTAAGGATTGCTTCAAATCGTTATTATGCAGGAAATTCAGTGGTAATTGATCATGGATATGGGATTTATTCTCAGTATTATCATCTATCAAAACTTAATGTAAAAGTAGGACAAAAGGTAAAAAAGGGTGAGCTTATAGGTTTGAGTGGAGCTAGCGGTAGGGTTACAGGGCCACATTTGCATTTTGGAATTTTAGTTAATGGTGTGCAAGTTGATCCACTTGATTTTATAGTCAAATTTAATGCTTTATAATGATAGTTTTTAGCGAGTTTTTTCAAAATTGGATTGATAAATATTACTGCCAAGCTGTGAGTGTTGGTAAAAATGGAGATTTTTATACCGCAGTTAGCGTGGGAAATCTGTTTGGAACACTCTTAGCTAATCATTTTTTAAAACTTATAGATGATAAAAAGCTAATTTTACCGGTTGAAGTTGTAGAAATAGGGGCAAATGAAGGGCATTTAATGCTTGATTTTATACAAGCTCTATACACTCTTAGGGCTGATATTTTAGAGCAGATTGAGTGTTTTATCATAGAGCCACATGAAAAATTAAAATGTGTTCAAAAAAAACTTTTTGATGAGTATGATTTGGATGTAAAAATTTATAATTCTTTAGAAGAATGTCATTTTAAAAACGCCTTTTTTTACGCTAATGAATTATTTGATTGTTTTGCGTGTGAGCTTATAAAAGATAGAACAATGGCATATGTTGATGATGATTTAAACATTGTTTTTAAAGCTATGAATGAAGATCTTTTAAAAGAATGTGAAAAATATTCTATCACTAATAGCGAGCTTTGTATTTCTTATAAACCCTTTTTATCCAAATTAAAACAAACCTGTGAAAAACTAACTTTTGCATGTTTTGATTATGCAAAAAAAGAAGAAAAAATTAGTATTAGAATGTATAAAAATCACCAAGTGTATAATCTTTTTGAAGAAAACTTAAAAGATTTTTTTGCTAAAAGTGATATTACATATAATGTAAATTTTGATCATTTTTTACAAGTTTTAAAAGAAGAGGGCTTTGAGGTGTTAGAATATAAAAATCAAAATCAAGCTTTAATTGATTTTGGCTTAGAAGAAATTATCGAGCAAGTTAAAAATATTAACCTCCAAATTTATAAAAACTTTATCAACCAAAGTAAAAATTTGATGTTTAACTTTGGCGATAAGTTTAAGTTTTTAGAATTTAAGCTTTAAAATCACTGCTTGTAATATCAAGCCCAAAGCCTTTTAAGCCTATAAATTCTTTATCGGTATTTTGACTTAGAAGTTTGATTTTTGAAATTTTTAAATACCTTAAAATTTGCGCTCCTATGCCATAATTTTTAAATTGTATGTTTTCTTGTTTTTCATTTTTCATGAAAATGATTACACCACCTTTTTGACTTAAAAATTCAATTTGTTTTAATAATTCATTAAATTTATTAGAAGTTAGAAGCTCAAAGTCGCTTCCACTAAGATAAAATTTAACATTCTCGCATTCTTTCAAAGTGCCAAAACTAAAAGCTATGTGTTCATTTTCATTGTGATCTTTAAAAGTCATTTTTTTAGCTTTAAAACCTGCTAAAATACTTTCTTCTTCTTTAATTAAAGAAATCAAACTTTCATTTTTTAAACGATACTCGATTAAATCTGAAATAGTAATCATATTAATATTATGTTTTTTGCAAAACTCAAGCAAATCGCTTCTTCTAGCCATATCTCCATTATCTTTAACAATTTCACATATTACGCATGCTTCTTTTAATCCTGCCAAACGACATAAATCCACTGTTCCTTCTGTATGGCCCGTTCTTTCTAAAACTCCACCTTTTTTTGCTATCAAAGGATTAATATGTCCAGGACGCACAAAATCACTCGCCTTTGCATTATCATCAGCAAAAATTTGTATAGTCATATCTCTTTCGTAGGCACTTACTCCTGTTGTTGCATTTTTTGCATCGACAGTGATGGTAAAAGCTGTTTCGTGATTTGATGTGTTTTTAGGTACCATTAAAGGTAGTTCAAATTTTTTAGCTAAGTTCTCACTTAATGCTACACATACCACACCTCTTGCGTGAGTGATGGTAAAATTTACTTTTTCTTGTGAGCTAAATTGTGCAGGGAAAATCAAATCCCCTTCATTTTCCCTATCTTCTGCATCCACCATTACTAACATTTTACCATCTTGAAGTTCTTTTATAGCTTGTTCTATACTTATATATCCCATAAAATCATTCCTTGAAAATATTTTAAAAATATTATAGCATTTTTCTTGACATTGTATAAAAAATAATATATAATATCACTTTTAATTTAAATAAAAAATTTCTATTGGGGTATCGCCAAGCGGTAAGGCAACAGGTTTTGGTCCTGTCATTCAGGGGTTCGAATCCCTTTACCCCATCCACTTCATATGATGCCGCGAAGTAGAGCAGTGGTTAGCTCGTCGGGCTCATAACCCGAAGGTCGGGAGTTCAAATCTCCCCTTCGCAACCATTATATAAAAATAATTTATAATCTATTTCAACAGATATTTTTTAGCAATATTGAAATTAAATTAATTTAAAATTTCTAAAATTATTGAAATTTTAAAAATACAATACAAAGAATAAAATAGATAAAATATATTTAACAAGAATAAATGGCGAGTTTAATAGGCGTATGATTTATTAATTAATATTGCACATGCTTTGTATTTTATTGTAAAAATGTAAAAAAATGATATTTTTTGTTAAATAGGTAATGTATTAAAATTTTTAGAGTGCAAGAAAAACAATATTGATTTAAAGTCTAACAAATAAAAATATTTCTTAATTGATGAAGAGCAAATGAGGAGACTTTATATTTTAAAGCTGGATATAACAAGATAGTATTATAAGCTGCTAACTACTTAATCGTTTCTTGATTAAATTCTTTAAGATCTATAAATAATAAATCTTTATAATGATTAGCAAATGCTTCTTTTAAGGTTTTATTAAATATTTCATTATGAATATTCATTCTAAGATTCTTTAGATAAGTATAATAATGAGTAGTGTTAAGTTCCTTTAATAAAACATTCATAGTTTTTTAAATTCACAGCCATTATCTGTGAGTATGCTAAATTCTTTTATGAATATTATTAGTTTTTAAGATAATAACAAAACTTTTAAGATATGCTAGTATATCTTGTCTTTTTAGGAGATAAAGCTACAGTATAATCAATTCTTGTAACTAAATCTATCATAGTAAGTATATATTTTTATTTTATTATCGACATATTTTATAGTATCTATTGCCCAAGTATTCATAGGAGTTGTTTTAAGATTTTTTTAGTTATCTATTTTTAACTCTCTCTTGTAGCTTTTATTTTGGCCTAGATAATTAATTCTTGTAAGTGTTATTCTCATTTTATCTTTAGAGATGATTCTTCTTATGGTGGAAACACTAGGAGGTAGGCTTTAAAAAATAATACAATCTTTCTTTATCTAAATTTATATAAATATGCCTAAGTCTTTTAATATTTAAAGTAATTTCCAAATCAAAAGAACTTCTTATATTTTTTACTTTAGTGTATTTTGTATTTAGGGTATTTAAATTATCATTATTTTTGTGATAAATTTCTTGTTTTCTAAAAAGTATCTTTTTATCTATATTAAAAGCTTCTAAAGTAGCTTTTAAACCATGATGCTTATGAAAGATATAATTTTTATTCTTTGTTCTATTATTTTATGTTTTATTTCAAAAATATAACTATATTCTCTTAATTTAGCAAATCCTTTTATACATCTAAATAAATAATCTGTTTGGATAAATATTCCTTAGTTAGTTTTATTAATCAAATATTTCTTGATTGGTAAATAAAAGATAGTAGTTTTATTAACTAAGAAAGTGCCAAATGTGTTCGAACTTGTGTGATAATATTTTATCTTGATGTTTTTAATCTTCACATTGAAGCAATACAAAATAAGTATAAGAAATTAATTTTAAAATATTTTGTATAATTATTCTAAGGTATATTGTAGCAATTATTATGTTATTGCAATAATAATCAAGATTTATTAATGATTACTCTCTCTTTTTTTTATGAGTTATTAAATGATATAAGAATAAATTATACTCTTGTTTTCTAAGTTGATAACATGAAATAAAATTTATTTTATACTCTTCTTGAATATTAAAGATAATAAACATCTAACCACTGCAATAATCTTTAAAAAATATTGATTAAGTTTGATGTTGAAATAATGTATGCCGTACTGCCTTCTATATAGTATGAACTACAAGTAAAATTCTTTCTTTTTTAAAAATATAATCTTCTTCATTGCTTGATTGATATAACTAAGCCATATTTATATGTAAATCACTGATTTGATCTTGTTAAAACCAACTACAATGAAGCTTAAAATAAATATAGCAGTTTTGATTTTTAAACATTTGAAGAAATGGAATAAAAATCCTGAAAAAATTATCAATTATTTTAAAATAATTATAGATAAACATGACAATGAGATAAATATATAGTATTAATTTTAAAATCCAATTTTATACAAATCCAACATAATAAAGATTTTCATCACTTAGTTATTTTAAGCAAACAATTGCGTTAAAAAATGAAATCATAAATAATGCTATGAAAAATATATCAAACTTATAGGATAAAATTTTTAAGTAAAAAACTATAAATGGAGTGCGGTTGTAAATATCAAAGAAACCATGCCAATGAATGATTTAAGAAAATCTTTTTAAACACTTTTAAAAATACGGCTTTTAATGCCATTAAATAGCAATCACCGTGATGAAGAAGAGAAGAAGCAAGATAAGGTTTTCAAAAGAAGCACCTTTTCTTCTCTAAATAAAATACACCTTATAGGTGCCATATGTTTTGTGCTAAAATGGGTGCTATGGTTGTCTGAGTGCGTAGCACGGAAGATGGACAAAACCCACTGCCCTAATATTAAGATTAAGCAAATATATCTAAAAGCCGATCTTTTTTGCTAGTATTTGCTTGATTATCAGCATTTGTAGAATTACTTTGTTCTTCTTTTTTAGCTTCAGCTTCTACTTTTTTTGTATCTTCTTGCTGTTTAGCAATCGCCTCTTCTAATGCAGGTTTATCTCGATATTCTACTTTGGTATCTACCAAGCCGTGACAAGTATTAACAAACATTAACAATATCCTGTCCATTTACAAAAAGCATCTTGATAAATAGGTTGATGTATTGTCTGGCAATTATGAAAAGTTGCACAAGTTATGCTTCTACCTTCTATATATTCTTGTTGTGAATTATTAAAATTTTTCTTGCTATGATAACTATGATTTGAAGCTGAAGCAACGCTAGATAATGAAGCAATAACTGCTAAACCTAAGATAATTTTTTTTATTTTAATCCTTTCTATGATTAAAATTTTGATATATGAATAATTATAAAAACTAAAAAATTAATTTAATATTAAATAAGAGAAAAAACAAAAATTTGTTTAAACATTGAAAAAAAATTACTCAACTTTTTTTGTTTTTTCCGTATGTATTTTTTTATATATTTTTTAAAAAAAGAAAGGCTGTCTGAGTGCGTAGCTGTAAGGGGTATTTTAAAAAGAATATGTAACTATCTATAGCTTTAAGGTTTGGAGGATAGTTACATAGAAAACTTAAATAATTTTATATAATTACATAAATATTTTATAGGAGTGTATAATGAATAAGATTGACACTATCGCAAATTTTTTAAATAAAAAATCTAAAAAATGTTTAGCTATAAATGGATCTTGAGGTATAGGTAAAACTTATTTATGGAAAGAAGTTGAAAATAAACTTTCTAAAGATAAAAAAGTTGTTTATATAGATCTTTTTGGCAAAGAAAGTTATAAGCAAATATTAGAAGAAATAGTTGTAAGCCTACATGGAGATTATAATAAAATTACCAAAACAACTTTTAAAGGTTTAGAAGGTTTGGTTAAAAGTATAAGTGGCGGCTTAATAGATATAGATAGTGATGCTATTTTTTCCTTTTTAAAAAAGGAAGACTTTTATAATATTATTGTGTGTTTTGATAACATAGAAAGAAGATCTGATAATCTTTCTTTGAAAGAAATTTTAGGACTTGTAAATTTACTTAAAGAAGAAAAAGAATGTAATGTTGTTGTGATTTTTCATGAGGAAGAATTAAAAGAACAAGATGGCATTTTGACTGAAAATAATAAAGAAGAACAAGCCAAACAATATAATAGTAAAAACTGGTATCAAATATACAAAGAGAAGGTTATTGATTGTGAAATAACGATAAAAGACAATGATGAAGTAGCAAAAGCAATCATAAAAGATAGAATAAATAAATATACTAAAATTACAGATGAGATAAGAAATATTATTGGAAATATTATTTTCGAAAGATATAAAGAACAATGCAATGGAAATCTAAGATTATTATATCATGTGTTAGAGCATATAGATTATTTTAACAAGCAATGTTTTTTATTATTTTGCAAGTATGAAAATAAAAAAACATTTTCAGATGCTCTAAAATTAAATTATATCTCATTAATATTTCAAATTAAAAAATACCTTTCTATTAAAATAGAGAAAATAGATTTAGCTTCAGGCTATTATCATCTTTATGAACAATACCTAAAAAATATGTTTTATTTAAATAAAGAAGAAAAATACCAACTAAGACGCGATTTTTATCAAACTTTAAAAATCGATCTTTATTATAAACTTCAAAACTGCAAGATAGAATATTTGGTAGGTAATTTAAGTGATGAGCAATTTGTAAAAGGTATTGAAAATTCACTCCTAAAAATAGACTTTTATTCAAAAAATGGAATGACACATTATTCTTATGGTTTTTATCAAATTTTACTTTCAACCTATGCGCAAATTACAAAGAAAAAATTAAGCAACATAGAAGAAAAAATTAATCAGCATTATATAGAAGCTCTTGTTATAGAAGAATTTAAGTTTGATCTTAATCATGATTATAGATCTGACATAGCACTTTTAAAATTATTAAAAGATGAAAAATGGAAAGATTATTATGAAGATACCAAAGAAAAATACAAAACAAGTAAGTATGAAAGTATTAATGCTTTTATTAATAGCTATGAAAATATAGAAAGTAGTTTTTATCCTGAAGCAATCAAACAGTATAATTTTTTTAAAAAAGAAGAATTAGTACAGCTATTTAAAAATAATAACGATTTTTGTAAGAAATTTTTTAATCATTTTTCTATGAATATAGTTGCAAGTCATAAATTTGATGATGATTTAAATAATAATTTATTTCAAGCTTATTTAGATTTTTTAGATTTAGATGAAAATAAAATAAAAAAAAGTGTTGTTTTAGAATATATAAATTCACAAAATAGTGTATTAAGAAAGCTACTAATAGAATAATTGCGTTAAAGATATTCAATAAAATACTATTAAATTTACAAAAATTAAAAAGTTCTTATGCGTTTATAATTTACAAACATTAAAAATTAAACTACTTATCTCTTTTTAATTTATCGATAAAATCACTCAACCATTGCATTAACTCTCTTCCATCATCAAGTCTTAAGCTTCTATTATATACTGCTTTTACTTTATTTCTTTCTCTATGATCTAAACATAGTTCTATAACTTCACTATCTTGTTTATGAATATTTTTATACTCATAAAGAAAAATTGAAGCAGTAGCTCTAAAACCATGATATAGTATTTTATCACCAAAACCTAATCTTTTAATGGCTTGATTTAATGTGTTTTTACTCATTGTTTTAGATTTACTTATATTACTTGGAAAAAAATATTTTGAATTTGAGTAAGAAAAATTTTTAACATATAAAAGCAAGTCTAAAACACTCTGACTTAGCGGAATAATAAAATCCTCTCTTGCTTTAACTTTATTAGCACGAATAATAATTTTTTTATCAAAATCTATTTCTTTCCATTCTAAATTTATAATATTAGTACTTCTTAAAATAAATATGGACTAATTTGCAAAGCAACTTTTGTAAAAATACTTATTAATCGCAAGCAGTAATTCTTTAAATCTTGCTTCATCTGTGAAGTTTTATAACTTTGAACTTTATTAGTACCATAAAGTGCTTTTTTATATTTTGATTTTTAGTATTTTCTTTTTGAATATGTTCTTTTGGATTAATGCCTTATGATAGCATGTCGTTATAATCATTTACAATCTCTCTTGCCCGTGTTAATATGGTTATAGGATATTTTCCTATTTTAAAAGAATACCCTTTTTATTAAGTTTATATCTAAAATAAAAATTCTTATCAATATTTCCATGAAAAACCCTAGCTTCAATATATAAATTTTTAGTACAAGCACTTTGATATAAGTTTTTTATCAACAGTTAAATTTTTAAGCTCTTAATTGCTGATTTTCCTTTAAAGTGTGTACAAAAAAATATTTTTTTAATTTGTCAAAAGATTTTAATTGTAGTAATAATTCGTGATAGAGAAGTAATGGTGGATTTAGAAAGCGTGTGGTTTATTAATCAAACACCTAAGTATCCATACTTTAGAAATTAAATATCTAAATAACATATACTTTTGAAAATTCAATAATTTGTATAGTTAAATCTCATTTTAAAGATTTAACCCCTGATATAACTTTAGCTATTTCTTCAATGGAAAATAATACATAGCAAGATACTTCCATAGATTGTATTTTTCTTCTTAGATTATCAATAGTTCCTGAAGAAACGCCTAATACTTCAGCAAATTCTTTTTTACTTAAAGTCATTTTTTATATTTCTCAAAAAATTTTTGTTTCTAAATAATTCTTGGTTGTGCCAATCTTGCTTAATTGTGAAATATGTTTGTTTTAATTTATAAAAATAATATATAAAACTATAAATATCTTTATATATCTAACTTTATTTAATCACTTTTTATTTTCTGTTAAATATTATATATATTCTTTTACCTATTATCCAAATTATAAAAACATACAAATTATAATTAAATATATTTTTTTAATAAGTAATTTTAAGATTATAACAACTATTATCAAATTTATACAAAAACGCTATATTGTAGTTATCTAAAGAGTATAATAAGGTATTTATACTCTTTATTTATTACTATATATAAGCTTAGTATTTATACTTTATATACCAAATATGATAAATACA
>NZ_JAKMRT010000040.1:0-1913 GCF_025772225.1 Campylobacter sp. IFREMER_LSEM_CL1097
TTTTATATCTAATTAATATTTTTTAGATATAATTTCAATATCATTAAAATATAACGAACATATTTAAAAAATATATCAAGGATATAAAATGAAAAAAGTAGTTTTAGGGTTAGCTTCTCTTAGTCTTATTGTTTTTTTAGGTGCTTGTTCATCAGAGCCTAAGTCTATGGAATATTTTAAAGATGTTAAAAATGAAAAAGAATTAAAAGATACTTTAAAATATTGTAAAGATAATAGAGACTCTATACTAAAAGATAAAACTTCAAAAGAATATATAGAATGTGAAAATGCTTTTAAAGCAGATATAGGTAAATCAATGGGGAAAGAGCCTTTGGATTATGGCGAGCTTAGAAAAAAATATGATAAAGAAGCTGATGCTTTGTTTGACTAAATAGGAGTGAAAAATGAGTAGTGTTTAGCTACTCGTTTTTATTATTCCTATAAATTTACATATTATTCCTATAAATTTTTTAAATTTTTTAAATTTTTTTTTATTAGTATCAGTATTATTAATATTGATTTTAGCATTACTTATGCTTATTTCAGAATTATCTTTACTTTCTCCAATTTCTAAATTTTCAAGATCTTTTCTAGAATTGTTTATGATTATAGTTGCGTTATCGGCAATAATTTTACTATCCTTATCAGCTTTAAGTAGAGTTATTTTACTGCCCTTTTTTTCAGCTGTAATTTCTAAATTTTCTTTCTTTTTCCCAAAAAGTGAAAAACTAAACATAACATTTTATCCTTATGTGAAAATATTTTTGATATTTTACTATAAATTAAATAAAATATCTACCCAATATCAATAATATATGATATAAATAGTTAATATAAATATTAACTAGAGATTTTAATCCCTAGTTAATTCTTTATCAGAATTTTCTTTTTTTAGGCATACTACTTTACCCCTAAACATCTGCATTTTAATTTCTTTTGTTACAAATTCTAACCCTTTTAAAAGCATTAAATCATTAAAATCACTCATACCTTGAGAGCTTTGCTCTTGTGTAAAATTTGGTAAAATTACACTAACATTAGAATATTTTTCTTTAATTTCTAAAGCTGTTTTTTTACCTGTATTTTCTAATCCTTTTAATTCTTTTTTTACATCATTATCAGCAAATATTGTGATATTTTTATCAGGATAGAGAGTATTTAGTTTTTTAACCACACTTTCTAAATTACCAGCATCTACTGCCATAATGATAGGTTTATTTAAAGCTTTATACAAAGTAGCACCAGTAGCAAAACCTTCACATAAATAAAATTCTTTTAAATTATGAAGTGTTTTAGCTCCTATAATATGAAAACAACCTTGTTTTTTTGCAAGATATTCCACACCTTGATCTTTTTCTTCTTGAGTTTTAATTACCCCTATGATTTTATCTCCATTTGAAAATATTCTTTGAAGTGACCATAATTTTCCATTTTCATCTTTTAAAGGAATTAATAATGAACCCATTTTATCTTGTTTAAGATAAAAGTTTTCATCAAAGCCTTTTTTCTTTAAGTAAGCATGGTTAGAATTAGCCCATCTTGCATTATTATACTCATCTTCTAATTTTAAGGCAGTTTTTTCTTGTAAGGCTAAAATTTCTTTTTCTCTAAGCTCTTGATCTTTTTTTATTTGATTATGTAATTCTTGAGAGCTTTTTAAATTACCATTATAGTTTTTTTCTACTTGCATTTTCCAATTTTTCTTTATGCCTGTTTTAAAATTTTGTATAAAACCTGCAGGAAAATTGTTATTTAAATATCCAATATAAGCACCACTTAATTCTCTACCTTTATCATTAGTAGTTTTTACTCTATGAATTTTACCATCCATAATAGGTAAATTATCTATAATTAATCCTTCTTCTTCAAGTGATTTTTTAAATGATTGAAGGGCTAGGGAGGTGTTGGTTGAA
>NZ_JAKMRT010000041.1:0-1855 GCF_025772225.1 Campylobacter sp. IFREMER_LSEM_CL1097
TGCTAAGCTGGGGTTGGTGATTATTAATCGTCGAATTTTTGGCCTAAAATATTACCTTTAAAATCTGTATAAATTTCCATCATATTATTTGTTCTAAATTTATAGCCATTTATTTTTTTATCTACTTCTACAATAGCTGCATTTGGTTGTACTGCTTGTACTTTTGCAATAATTTCTTTTGGGATAAATCCTGTTGGAATGCTTTTGTATTTACCATCAACTTCTTTCCAGTCTCCATTGATGATAAAGTCAATTTCGGTCCCATCGACTAAATTTACTTCATAAGAATCTACATCTTGTTTTACATAACCTACATTTACACCTTTAAAATGAGTGTTTAAAAACTCTTGAGCTTTTTGAGGTAGAGCATTTGGACTTACAACCATATCTGCAAACATAGAACTTGCACAAACTAAACTAGCTAACATTAATTTTATTTTCATTTTTTCTCCTTTAAATAAAAGTAAAAAATGATATTAACTGCTTGTGAAATTTATGTGAATTTAATTTTTAAAACCAACTATTTTATTTTTATCAAATGAAGATTCTATTTCTTTTTCTATTGTATGTAAAAAATCACTCATTTTAAAAACACCGTCCTTAGAAATAGCTGCTTTCAAAGCTGTATTTTTAACTACCATAGCAATTTGAGCTCCACTTAGCTCATACAAAGCAAGGTTTTTTAAATCAAAATTATCATCAAATTTAGCATTTTTAGGTAAAGCTTTTTGCCATATCATCAAGCGTTGTTCGTAATTTGGCTTTTTAAATTCTATTTTATACTCAAATCTTCTTGAAAAAGCCACATCTAAACTTTCTAAAAAATTAGTCGTAGCTATGATAACTCCACTAAAACGCTCAATTTGTTCTAGAAAAATATTTTGCATTTGATTGTGCATTTTATCAGCACCGCCACTACTTTCTACCCTAGTACTTAAAAATTGATCAGCTTCATTTAAAAGCAAAATAGGACTTTGTTTGCTTGTTTGACAAAGCTCTTTATAAGTATCAAAAATTTTTCTTACATTTTGTTCACTCTCGCCCACATATTTGCTTAAAATTTTAGAACAATCAAAACTCAAAATAGATTTTTTCATAGCTTTTGCCATACTTAGCGCACTCATAGTCTTACCCGTGCCAGCAGGACCATAGAAAATTATCTTAGCTTCTATGTTTTTATTTGTTTTTATACCCCATTTATTTAATCTTTCCAAAACCTTTTTATCTTGTTGTTTTAATATACTTTCCAATAGATCTTTAGTGCTTTGGGGCATAATAACATCATCTATATTAATATTTGGCTCAATTAGCTCAAAAATATCTTGTTCTTTAACTAAATTTTGAAGTTTAATTTTTTTATTCTTCTTTGGTTCTTTAAAATTAATAATTCTTTGTAAAATATCATCACTTAAATAAAAAATCTTAGTTATATCACCCAAAGAATTAACAAATTCATCATATTCTAAAAGATTTGAACTAAGTAGCTTAGAATCTTCTTCTAGTAAGACTTTGTTTTCTTGTTTTTGAACATCATCTTCGCTAATTAAATGAAGTAAAAAATTAAAATCTCTACTATAAGAATTTTCAGTATTTAGCAAATACTCTTCTTTTAATAAACTAATAAATATCAAACATTCTTTATCGTTTAAAGCATACTCTTTAAAAATATCTGCCAAAACATTAGAAATTTTACTCTTTTTTAAACGCTCTTTAATATATGCTTCAAATATAGCTATATCTTTTTTAATATTCTTACTTTGAGAGCTTTTAGCAAAAAAACGCAATCTTTGATATAGCTCGATTTTAAAAAATTCATCTTTTAAATATGCAATATGATCTTCATAAATTTGATCTT
>NZ_JAKMRT010000042.1:0-1689 GCF_025772225.1 Campylobacter sp. IFREMER_LSEM_CL1097
AAAAATTCCAAAACTTTAAGTCATTTTGCTAAAGCTTATAGGGGTAAAATACTAAGAGTGTTAGCAAGTAAAAATATACATAGCAAAGAAATTTTGCTAGAAAACTTACCTAATGATTTAAAAATAAAAGAAATTAAAATACAAGGATTAAAAGAAGAGATAATTTTAGATATAGTAAGCTAAGCCTTTTGGCTTAGCTTTTATAATTAGAATTTGTATAGAGCTTCAAGTCTGATGAATTGATCATCGCTATCATGAACACCAGCTTTATTGAAATCTTCAGTTAAGTAAGAATAGAATCCACTAAATGTAAGTTTTGGGCTATATGCATAAGATACTCTTGCGATATATTCATTTTTATCTGTTTCAGCACCTGCTGCATATTCAGTTTTACCACCGATATAGTCAAATCCTACTCTAACAGTTTCAGCAAAAGTATAACCTAAACCTGCAAAATAGAAGAAGTTTTCACCCTTATCTCCGGTTAATCTACTACCGTGAGAATAGAAAATTTGTTCACCTGGAGCGATTATTCTACCTTTATCTTCTAATACAACAATAGTATTTTTATCTTTTTCACCATAGCCAACAATACCTGCTTGGAAATCAAAAGCAGAAATTTGTCCTTGTAATTGAGCAGCATAGAAGTTAGCGTTATCAGCATTTAAGCGTTTTTCTGTGTCACTATCTACACTATTTCCTAAGTATTGAGCTTGGATTTTGAAATTAGCATCATTGAATGCAAATTTATAGCTAGCATCTACTGCGTATAAGAATGCATAGTTATTTGAATAAGCAGCCCATAATTGGAACGCAAATGGATCAAAATCACCTAATATAGCAGCACCATATAATGAAGATTTAGCCATGTTGATAACAGGGAAACTTTGTTTGTTGTTATTTGTTCTATCGTTCAAAGTAGCAGCAGTGTCACCATCATCTTCAGCATTAAAGCTATCAAACCAGTAACCTGCAAAAGTTAAACCTTCAATAGAAGTGTTTACTACTTTAGCTCCTGTTCCTACTAAATCATCAGTCCAAATAGAACCAACTTCCATTTTACCAAAAGTTACGCTTGTAGCATAAGCTTCATTAGTGTATTCTAAGTAAGCTTGTTGAACATTGAAAGTTTTATTTGTAACTGTTTGATTACCTGTACCAAAACCAGCTTCATTTGTGCTGTATTGGAATTGAACAAAAGCTTTGAAGTTATCATCTAAAGCTGCTTTGAAATTTAATTGAGATTTAAATCTGTGTTTGTTTTCTTTAGAGTTGTTATAACCATCTACAATTGTGTTACCAATATCTCTTCTATCAGATTCAAATCTATATCTGAACATTCCTGATACATCAACATCTTTTATAGCTTCTTCAAGTGAAACAGCATTAGCTGCTGAAAAAGCACCTGCAGCTAAAGCTGCTACTAAACTAAGTTTAACTAGTTTCATGAGAATTCTCCTTATTAAAATTAAAACTATGGCTTGTATTATAGCATAGTTTTATATAAGAATTCTTAAAGTAAATAAAAACGATAAAAATATATTAAAGGGTTGTGTTTATAGATTGAATTATCTTTAAAGATCTAGTTTGAAACTAGATCTTTAAAAACTAAGGAGTTATCTATGAATGTTTGCTTTTACAAGTGTAATTATGCTCTTTGATAGTTAATGTTTGGAAACTGAGGGTTTA
>NZ_JAKMRT010000043.1:0-1618 GCF_025772225.1 Campylobacter sp. IFREMER_LSEM_CL1097
TGGAAGCTAAAGCTTTTAATCAGGTGTTGAAAGTTAATGCTAAGATTAGCGTATTTCAAACAAGGGGGATATTAGGACACCCTACTGGAAATAGAAATGGAGGAAATGGAAGAACTACATTATTAGGAACTAATAATGGGATAGATGGGCAAGTTTTTGGAAATTATACTAATGAATATTCTACTTTTACATTAACACATCATAATGATAATTTTGATTTAGGAATTTATGGTTATCAAAATACTAATGATATATGGAATGCAAATATAAAAATAACCTATACGCCAGCTTATGGAGGTAATCAAAAATGGAATTTAAGTTATTTTATTAATTCAAAATCCTATCATTTAGGAAATACTTATTTTCCTTTTGATATGAATCATTATACTTATTTATTATTTAGCAAAGAAGAAGCTTCTATTCCAACCAAACAAAACAACGGAATATATAAGTTTGAAGATTTAAATAATAAATACATAAAGCCCACCTATTTGCACTTGAAATTACCTTGAAAATCATATGAATTTTAAAATAGCCTATATAAAATTTAATTTTTTATAGGCTAAATGTTTATTCACTCAATTTTAAGTGTAAAATACTCGTATAAGTTTTACCCTTATAGGTAGTTTTGAAAGTATATATTCCGTTGTATTTTTTAGTAGCTGGAGGACAAACGCTTCCCCAATTAATATCAGTTCCACCAAAATCTACTATAATAGTTCCCCATTTATTTGAGGGAAATTGTTTGCTTTTCCCATCGCCCTTTATATTAAAATTTATAGTATCATGTTGCATTCCTTTAATACAAGATATAAATGGATATTTAGTATTACCACCATAAGCTGATTGATAAGAATAACTCATATTATTTTTAGCATTCCAAGCGTCATTTTGATTATTAAAACCAAAAATATATAGTTCCATAGTAGGCATTTGATTGTAAACTCTAGTGATATGTATTTCTCTATAATGATTTTTATAATATCCTTGCCCTCCATAACCATTATTACCAAATTCTCCAATATTTAAAATAGTATAATTTCCATTATAGTTATAGCTTCCAGTCTCTCCTATAGTAAAAAATAAATCCGAAACTTGTATTTTAGCACTTACTCTCAATGTTTGATTGATAGCTTTTAATTCTACATTTATGTCGTTATTAAAGGGTTCAAAGAAAACATTAAAGAAATAATCAAATCCATTTATTCATCATAATTAAACCTTAAATGTATTTGTATTCCACTAGCGTAACATCTGAAAGGATCTGTATTAATAGCTCCTGCTTTTATATTAATTTTATTAACTTTATTCCATTTAACTTTTACATTTCCTTGATACCAATTATCAATCCACTCATAAGGAAAAATTCTACCATCTACAAAAGTGTCATGTATGGTTATACCAAACCTATCATCAACTGCACCTTTCCATTTAATTGTAACTGATTTTACTTTATCTGTGTTTGGTATGGCATAATCTCCTAAGTTTATAGGCTGATAAGTTAATTCATAGCCATTACAAGTATAATTAGCAAAAGCACTTACATCAACAGGAACTTCAGAATAAGATTTTATTGCTAACGCTTTATTCATTCTTTGATTTAAAGCATTAAAAACTG
>NZ_JAKMRT010000044.1:0-1539 GCF_025772225.1 Campylobacter sp. IFREMER_LSEM_CL1097
GGCAGTAAAATACCCTCCCCCTGTAAGCACTCTTGCAAACTCAGGTAAAGACTTTTTAGGATCTGTCCAGTGAAAAGAACTAGCCATAATTACCCAATCAGCATAATTACTAGGCATGGTAGTTTCTTCTCCGCTACCTTTATGCCAAGTAATCTTTTGTGAATTTTGAGTAAATTTAATGCCTTCTTCACGCATATTATCATTTGGCTCGACTGCATCTATACAAAGGCTAAACTCATCAGCAAGCATTTTAGTAAGCTTTCCTGTGCCAGCTCCTACTTCTATAACTTTTAATGTATTTTTATTTTGATCATTTACGCATTTTATGAGCTTTTCTATAAGCATACTTGAGTATGCTGGTCTATTGTGATAATGTTTTGCAACTTCACTAAAGTCACCTTGTTTCATGAAACTCCTTTGAAAATTATTTTATAATTATACCTTCTTTATCTTTCATTGATATTAATTTCCATCTAATTCCCTACACATTTTTTCAAATTCTTGATAGTATTTCCAAGAGGCAACTATATCTGGTCGATAAGACTTAACATGAGATAACTCTTCATCTAATATATGTTTTAACATACAACTCAATTCACTATTTTTGCTGAGATATGATAAAATACCCTCTGCTGTTATTTTGTTTTTATGAATATAATTTATTCTTTCTTCTAAAACATTTAAAAATCTTAATTGATATTGAGCTATAGTGTATTTATAATACTCATCTACTTTATAAAAATCATTCTTATTTATCAAAAACACCACATCTTTTAGTAATTTATGGTCACAAATTATTAATTTATTATTAATATTTATAAGATTTTTATCTTCATTACTTTTTAAATGAACAAATACTTTAAAAAACACTTCTTCATTTTTATAAAAACATAATGAAACGGGTATATGAAACCTATAGTCACCATTTTTTATTCCTTGAAAAAAATCCTTATCTTTTAACTTTGGAGAATTAAAATTTAAAATTTTAGATAATTCTGACATTGTATCAAAAGCCTTATCTGGCATAATTTCTTTCATATCTAAGTATAAAATTTCATTTGTATTTAAAATAGGATTTATTATTTTTTTATAATTATATGTAGGCCAAGTTATACAACCTTTTACAAAATCATAAAAATTACAATTTTTATCATCAAAAAAATAAAATGATCTATTTATTTCATCTTCTATAGATTTTCTAGTATCTATGTTTTCATCAAATCTTTGGCAATCATATTTATAGTCACCATGATTAATAGCAGTTTTTAATCTTTCTATAGGATCTCTAATAAGTATTAGAATTTTTTTTCATTATTTATAAAATATAATAATTTAGATCTTTC
The DNA here is from genome assembly GCF_025772225.1 of Campylobacter sp. IFREMER_LSEM_CL1097. Taxonomy (NCBI): domain Bacteria; kingdom Pseudomonadati; phylum Campylobacterota; class Epsilonproteobacteria; order Campylobacterales; family Campylobacteraceae; genus Campylobacter; species Campylobacter sp. IFREMER_LSEM_CL1097. The sequence continues at coordinate 1,344 of NZ_JAKMRT010000044.1, forward strand.
AATAGTTTTACATGCTATATCATCAAAAATACTAATACAATAATCATTTTTAATACATTTGAATTTATAATACATATCTTTATATGTTAAATTTTTAATAAAATTAACTTTAATACTAGAGACACAAGTATCAATTCCGCATTTATCAAGAAAAGAAAACATTGCCGGCCCACCGGATAAGCTAAATCTTATAAAC
>NZ_JAKMRT010000045.1:0-1412 GCF_025772225.1 Campylobacter sp. IFREMER_LSEM_CL1097
CATGATACTTAACTCATCATTGCTTTTAGTATCTTTACTTAAAATAGTATCTTTGGTTTCATGATTGATAAATTTAAAAAAGTGCAATAGGTTGTTTTGTAAATTAACAATTCTTGAGCTTACTGCTTTGTTTATGTATATAAATACTATTATCACAATTACTAAAATAACAAAAAGAGATATAAATGCTATGGTTGTTATAAGTTTTGTAATCGGCATTTGTATAGAATCAACTGGAGCCATAGTCACAATAGACCAAGCATCTTGTGAGTTATCCCAAAGATCAAAAGTAGCTATCGCTGCTCTATTTTTCTTTCCATCGCTTGCACGAGTAAAGTCAAAAACAGTATTTATTTTATCTTTTTGTAATTGTATTAATGTTTTTGCACTAGGATGAGGATTTGCTTCTGAAATACTTTTTCCTGTAAATTTAGAAACAGGACTAACTGCTATTAGACCCTCAGCACCAAGTAATAATCTTTGATCATCTTTGAAAATACTTCTTTTTGGATCTGTTAGCTCTCCTCTAAAATGCGTTAAACTTCCTAAAGCTCCAACTACACCTATAATATTTCCATTTTTAAAGATTGGAATTGCAATATTGTATGCAAAAATTTCTTCACCATTGATGTTGAAAATTTGAGGTTTTCCTATTGATTCTTTTTGTGTTGATATAGCATTATTAATACTTTGTTGTTGTAAAAATGCATCATATGCTTGAACTAATTGCACGCCGCCTTCTGTTTTTAAAGAAGTATCATGAAGTAACATTAAAAATTTATGCTGATTTGTAAGTAGTTTTGGGTTGGTATTTTGATTGATTGGGGTATTAAAAAAATGAACATACATATATGCAATTTTTTCATTTGAATCAAGCACGCCTTCTAAAATATTTTGCACTTCTGTATCATCAATACTATTTTCATTTGAAATAGTATTTTTTATAGTATCTTCTACTCCTAGTAAAGTTGAATAAACACTTTCTGTTGCTCCGCGGACGATATTTGCATATCTAAAAGCATTAATTTGAAGTAGTTTATCTGCTTCAGTGTGTAAGATATTTGAAGCTTGTATGGAAAAAATACTTGCTAAGATTATAATACCTAGCATTACTATGGAAATTACAACTCCAACTATTTTGGTCCCTATTTTTAAATTTGAAAACAATGTATCTCCTTTATGTGTTTTTAAAAAGGATGTATTTTATCCTAAAAAAATAATTTTTTTATTTTTAATTAATTAATATTTGTTTGGTATTTCTAATAGTGGACTTGAATGTAAAATGTAGATTTAATAGAGTATCAAAGTTAAACCCATTAAGGGTTTAACTTATTTAGAATTTTTTCTTCCTAGCATCTTCTAAGATATCATTAGCTATTTGATTAACATTGTCTGCAACTATAGCGCTGTCG
>NZ_JAKMRT010000046.1:0-1116 GCF_025772225.1 Campylobacter sp. IFREMER_LSEM_CL1097
GTAGGCGTAGTAATCCCTATATACAATGTAGAAAAATATCTAAAAGAATGTTTAGATAGTGTAATCAATCAAACTTATACTAACTTAGAAATCATACTAGTAAATGATGGTAGCACAGATGAAAACTCACTCAATATTGCAAAAGAATACACTCTAAAAGATAAAAGAATTACTCTTTTTGATAAAAAAAATGGTGGTTTAAGTAGTGCAAGAAATGTAGGTATAGAGTATTTTAGTGGAGAATATAAACTCAAAAATAAAACTCAAACTATAAAAGAAAATTCTTTAATAGAATTTAATATAGAAGGTAATAATCCTTATGAAATATATACTGTATATAAAAGCTATAAAGCTTTTAATAATGAACAAGATTTAACTAACTTTACTTATCCTATTATAGATTATATTATCTTTTTAGATTCTGATGATTATTGGGAATTAAACTGCATAGAAGAATGTGTACCTAGAATGGATGGGGTAGAAGTGGTGTGGTTTGATTGGAAAAGATTTTATGATGATATCGAGAAACCTATAGAAGAAGTTGAAAACCATACTTGGATGATTTTAAAAAACAAAACAATCATTTCTTCGCTTGAATGGATTGAGGAAATGGAAAGATTGGGTAATAAACTATTTGCATTTTGTATTCAAGGAATGATCTCTTTTGAATATTTACATCGCATTCAATTAAAATTTATTGATGGTATTGTCTCTGAAGATTTTCATTTTGGTATACTTTTGTTTACAAAATCAAAATATATACATGTGCTTGATAAAAAATTATACACGTATAGGATTAGAACTAATAGTATTTGTTCTCATGAGGGTACTGTAAGTGAGAAAAGTATATTGCCATATACAAAAGATCTTTACAATATATTCAACAAAGATGGACTCTTGACCAAAATTTATTATTATAAATACAGTTGTTTGATAATGTCTTTTGAAATTTTAAAATACATGGGTACTTATTGCAATGCAAAAATGGCTTTGCTTATAAAAAAGATATTCTTAGCAGGCATGCTAAGTGAGGCTTTTGGTGTTGAAAAATTTAATATCGATCCATATGGTATTCAAGTGAAATATCATATTTTAAACGATTTATTGTCTCTACAG
>NZ_JAKMRT010000047.1:0-1019 GCF_025772225.1 Campylobacter sp. IFREMER_LSEM_CL1097
CAATAAAAATAAATATAGGATTGTATATAAAGTAAGAATAATAAGAATTAACAAGTCCGCAATGAGCTACTTTCCCCCTGCCAGTAAGGCGTAGTATCATCACCCACGATGTGCTTAGCTTCTTGGTTCGGGATGGAGCAAGGCGTCTCCACATCTGTATAATCACGGACATTGTTATTTAAATATTCTATTTAATATAGCATAATAAAAACAATCAATAAGATTTAGATATAAAAATTATTTTTATTTTAACTTTCATCTTATTCTTAAGTTTAGATGTTTTATTGAACTAAATACTTTATTGTTTTATTTTAGAATACTTAAAAAACAATGTTAAGAGCAAGTTCTAATATAAACTTTACTTATAAGATTTTATAAACTTAAGAATGTAATTTTTATATAAATATTTCATATAAAAACACTCACAGCTTTATTAAAAACCTTAACAAGGAAGTGATGCTTAAATAAGATAAGCCAAACGCTCTATTAGTACTGGTCAGCTAAAGGACTTTCATCCATTACACACCCAGCCTATCAAACTAGTAGTCTTCTAGAGAGCTTAGAGAAGATTCATCTTAGAGTTGGCTTCACGCTTAGATGCTTTCAGCGTTTATCCGTTCCAAACTTAGCTACGCTGCGATGCTCTTGGCAGAACAACAGCTACACCAGTGGTTTGTTCAACCCGGTCCTCTCGTACTAGGGTCAAATCTCTTCAATCTTCTTACGCCCACGGCAGATAGGGACCGAACTGTCTCACGACGTTCTGAACCCAGCTCGCGTACCGCTTTAAATGGCGAACAGCCATACCCTTGGGACCTGCTCCAGCCCCAGGATGCGATGAGCCGACATCGAGGTGCCAAACCTCCCCGTCGATGTGAGCTCTTGGGGGAGATCAGCCTGTTATCCCCGGGGTACCTTTTATCCTTTGAGCGATGGCCCTTCCACACAGAACCACCGGATCACTAAGACCGACTTTCGTCTCTGCTTGACTTGTATGTCTTGCAGTTAAGCTGGCTTAT
>NZ_JAKMRT010000048.1:0-905 GCF_025772225.1 Campylobacter sp. IFREMER_LSEM_CL1097
AACGTAAGTATTCTAAAATTTGAATCTCATTAATTTTTTTAGATTGCTCATATTTTACCTTCATTATCAACTTACTAATAAAATCACACAAATATTTTTGGCATTTTTTAAAAATATCATTGTGTTGTTTTAAAATTTCATAATGATCTTTTTTCATATATAAAACTAAGTTTTCATATTCTCCACTATCATGAATAAAACAACTAGTTACATCTAGAAAATTTCCCACAGTTCTATTTACAGTTGTAATAATTATTTTAATATTTATACCGTTAATACTGACCAGAAGATTTTTTGGAAGAATAAAATCAAAAACACCAGTCATCCTAGTTTTAAAAACCGTAAGATTATCTAACGATGGTGCTTTAAAGTTAAATTTTTTAGATAGCTTACACATTGTATCAAAGGCATTATCACAATTAATATCCTCCATATCCATAAAAAAAATTTTATTTTTGTTTTTATTTAAAAAATCTATATAGTGAGTATTAACCATAAAAAGAGTATCTTTTTTTTCTTTTAAAAAATAATCCAAAAATTCCACAGAAACACTTGAAGAGTTCATCAAAAAACAAGTACAATCTAATATTTTAGACGGCTCATCTTCTAATGTGATATTGTTTAAAAATTCACCTTTAGGATAAATATGATTAACATGTGTTTTTAACCTAGAAATAGGATCTCTAGTAACATATATAATAGTATCAGCCTGAATAAATTTCAAAAAAACATTCTTTTTTATTTCAAAATTTATATAAACTTCTAAATTTTGATATATTTTATATTGATTATATATGTTTTGATATACCACTTGTTCATTTGAATTCAAATAATAACTCACAAGTTGAATACCGCATTCAAAAAAAAGTCGTTCCATTGCCAAATGTCCAGAAGCCGAATCATGA
>NZ_JAKMRT010000049.1:0-860 GCF_025772225.1 Campylobacter sp. IFREMER_LSEM_CL1097
TGTGTTTTAAAATATATACAGATGTTGCTTTTTTCTTTTCAACTAACTTAGTTTTTTTATCAATCTGAATTAAAAAATTGCTAAAAAAACTTATTATATGTTCTAAATATAGATATGAAATTTTATCCATATCTTTTCTATCAATTGAAAAGCCAATTAATTTTTGGATTTCATGTTTACATTTTATATATTTTTCAATATCTACACAATTTAATGGTATTTCATTTTTTAATGTTATATTTATTTTTAAATCCTTATATCGAACCACAATAGGTAAAATATATCTAAATTTTGAACTTTTTATCTCTTCGTAGTATTGTTTATTTTCTTCTTTAGGTGGTTCAAAATTAAATACATTGGATAATTTTTTCATTGTATCAAAGGCAACGTTTGGAAGAATTTCACTCATATCAACATAATATATATCTGTTTTTACACATTTCAAAATATTACTAAAATCAAAACATGCTATATTAATCCAATAGTTTAAATTTTTTAATAAGTAATTTATATCATCAATATCTATATATTGTACACGGTCAAGTATTGTTTCTATATTATTAGTTTCAATATCATATTCATCATACGCTTTCTGTCCTTCATAAGCATACCAGCCATGATTAACACCATGTTTTAATCTTTCTATAGGATCTCTAACTAAAAATAACACCGACTGATTATAAATTTTATATAGAAATCTAACAGCTCTTTCCATATCATTAACATGATGAATATATATAAAAAAACAAGCATCTTCTGAAAACGAATAAATATAGTCTTTAGAGTGTAAATAACTCACCACTGGCAGGGATTTTTGCAAAAACAAATTTAAAGCTGCATGACCAGATAATCCAAAGGCC